>NZ_JBKHUP010000097.1:0-28253 GCF_046565525.1 Coleofasciculus sp.
GTTACTTGACGTAATCATACCACAGTTTTTGAAGCCGTCCTATAAGGACGGGGCTTTAAACCCAATTTCTCCGGTAATGTCTGAGGCATCGCTAACTGGGGTTATGCCAGCCGGCGCCGACGCTTAGGGAGCAATCAAGAGTGAAGCTTCCCAGAAATAAACGCGATCGCAATATTGAAATCTGCTTGTACAGACAGCTTCCAGGGAAAGATTTTGCGTGTTGGTCACATCCAGCGATACGAAAGCGGGTTCTCCTCCAGGTGAAACGGTTCGAGATTCAGCCCTTACTCCATCTATATACACATTAACAAGAACGCTGGGACTACCTTGGTCGTTATCGCGCATGCCAAACCCTAATTGCAGCCTCTCAAATGTGACATTCTCCTGATTGGGTTGCAGCCTACAGGTCAATGATGCCTGAGTATCGCCTGGACCCATATAAAATCGCGATGGGTAAACCGCTTTATTGACGACAACGTTTTCACTTCGACGTCTCCAGTTGCCAATACCCGCATCCACACAATTGAGCCTCAGCAGGGAGGTTGAGCGTTCTTGCGCTTGTACAATTTGCTGACTTTGGGCAGTTAACGCCACAAATAGGAGTCCACTGGCAATGATTTTCTGAATCAGTTTGCTTTTCATCATTTGATAGATTACCCACACCAACAGGCGTCAATACTACATCATCCCATGGGCTGAGGTTCATGCTTCACCAGATGGAATCACCCCTTGATCAAAGATTTGACCCTTTGTATCAATACCACGAACTAGGATGCGATCGCGATACACCTCGTAAGCGGCAAAACTTAGCTTTGAGGCGGAATGGGCAGTCCATGGCGAACGCCCGACAGCACGAACTCCAGCACCAGCACCACAAGTTAAATAGGTTGTCCCATTAATCGGAAAAGTACGCTCGTAGTTGTGGTCATGACCATTAATATAGAGTTGCACGCCGTATTTTTGAAACAGGGGAGTCAGGGTTTCAATAAACCTTTGATTCAATCCGTAGTGACCCGATGAATAAATTTGATTATGTCCAAAGACAATCTTCCAGGGTGCATCGCTGCGGCGGAGTTCCTGTTCTAACCACGGTAACTGACGCTGCCAATCCGCATTAGCGTTTGTATCCATCGCCCAAAATTGGACTGATCCCCGGCGAAAGGTATAGTATCGTCCCTGCATGTTGAAACCTGGATACCGGACTTGGGGATCACCATTGGCGGTGCGGATGTCATGGTTTCCCAGACAAGCGTGAAATTTCACTCCATTTTCCAGTAAGGCTTGATAGGGTTTTTCAAAGACTGCCTCTATCTTTTCAATCTCGCCATTGTTATAAATATTGTCACCCGCCAGAATCACTAACTGGTATGGATTCTGTTGATAATAAGCAGTCATTGCCTCTGCCACAGCATATTGTCCGGCTGCACCTGTACCTGTATCAGCAACGGAAACAAAGCTTAGCAGAGGTGGATCTGGGAATTGGTTTTGGGTGTCCGTTGAGGGTGTTGACTCAGGAGTCTGGGAATGGGGATCACTCGTCTGAGTCGTTTTACGGGCGTTGAGGTTACTACCAACGGCAATAACACCTAAACAACTGATACCACTCAAAATCAGAAATTGACGGCGTTTGAGGCTCATAGATCTAGAGCAGTCATGCAGACTGAAGACAAGACGGGCAAAAATGCTAAATTTGTGCTGTAGGAACAGCGTTCTGTAAGAAGAATCTAGCGCATTTTATGGCAATTGGCGTTGCTGGGGAGGGAGATTTAAGATGTCAAAGGAGCAGAATAAGCCTCAGACGTCCGTAGAGGCAGATGAATCCACTCAAGAAACTAATACGGCTGAACCCACTCGCCCGTCTAAAATAGTGGATTGGCTCTATCCCAGCTTTGAAACCGTTGAGAATATCTGGGATAGCATTTTGGCAAAAATTCGCTCTGTACTGCCACAGGCGTGGAATCAAAAGCTATCGGATTGGGGATTGACGGGCGCGATCGCGGCTTTTATTGTTGTCATACTGGTAACGACAGTCGCCCTAACCCTAGAGACACCGACACAGTTAGCCAAAGAAGTAAAACCAGAACCCATCTCTGCACCTCCAGAATTAGCCGTACCTGAACTTGCACAAACTCCGGAACTTACCCCAGAACAACGCCTGATTACAGCGATTCAAAATCAAGTGGCTGAAATTACGGATCACTATGCCAATGGACTAATTCAATCCATTCAAGCCAACTTTCCGGGTAGTCGTCTGATTGTAACCGTCAGTGACGGCTGGTATGAGTTGGAGACACAGGAGCAAGATCAGCTAGCTAGTGAAATTTGGCGTCGCTCGAAAGAATTGGAGTTGAGCAAACTGGAAATCACTAATTCCGATGGAACTCTATTGGCGCGGAGTCCAGTAGTCGGTTCTGGGATAGTAATTTTACAGCCTTAGACATTCGCCCCCTATTCAATACTCCACCAGATAGAAAAGCCAGGGAAGCCCGGTTGTAGGGGCGGGTTTTACAGATAACATTTTGCCACAAACCCATAACTTAATTAAACCCGCCCTTCTAGGGAAGCAATAGGTAGGTACTTATATCTTTAGGACTTACTCAGCCAATCTACCCAGAGTAGGAGCAATTCATGAATTGCTCCTACATGTAGTGGCTATGCCAATCAAATACTACATCTGGAACATCAAAAGCTGATCAGCGCATGGCTTTCTCAAGCTGGTTGGCAATATTGAATTGAGCCAGACTGGGGGATTCAATCTCAGTTCTGGCTAGTTGTTCTAACTCAATCGCTAGCGATCGCAGGTAGTCTGCTCGTTGGCGCATTCGGGTACTGATTCCCTCTGCACCAGTAGCAAGGCACTCGGGGCAAACATCACTAACATATTCGCCAGATTCCCGATACGCTCTTGCCACCACCTCTAACGGGAAAAAAATGTTACCGCACAAGTTGCAACGGCATTTTTCCTCGAAGTCATTACTCTCAACTTTAATTTGAATGGGCATGGAAGCTGTTCTCCAATATATATATGCAATTGTGGGATAGCTGGAATCCTATCTGGACTTGGCTAAAATGGACAGTTTATTTAATTATTTATTTTATTTTAACAATAAATGTAGTTAATTGTACAGATTATTCCTAATGAAAGAGAGAGGTTTTTTTGTTAGCTTTCCCTGACAATGATCCCGCCTATTTCACACCCAAGGGCTATCATAAAAAAATACTCAGAGTTAAGACCCTGAGTATAAATTGCCAAACAATTTAGTCAACGACGACAAATGAGCGATGACTCTATTGAGGCTTCGCTCGAACCGGAATTGGAGGAATTACAACACGTTTATGTTCCTTCGATTCTCAGCCGATGAATTCTTTAAGAGGTTATTTGATCAAAATGGTGAAGTTTTGCCTTAACCTTCCCACTTAGCTGCCATATGTTCAGCCAAATCGACAACCCGCTGAGAATAACCCCACTCATTGTCATACCAGGCAATGACTTTAACCATATCGCCACCCATAACCATAGTCAGACTTGCATCGACAATGGATGAAGCATCATGTCCCTTGTAGTCTGAGGACACCAACGGCAAGTCGCTGTATTCCAAAATGCCCTTAAGCGAGTTTTCTGACTCTTCTTTGAATACTTTGTTCAACTGCTCAGCAATGGTGCTTTTCTCAACTTGAGCCACCAAATCCACAACCGATACATTCGGGGTAGGTACGCGCATCGCGATCCCATTCAATTTCCCCTGCATATCTGGAATAACTAAAGCCACAGCTTTAGCGGCTCCCGTCGAGGTTGGCACGATATTGATCGCAGCGGCTCTTGCCCGACGCACATCACGGTGGCTGGCGTCCAGAATCCGCTGATCACCTGTGTAACTGTGGGTCGTAGTCATGGTTCCTTTAATGATGCCAAAGTGTTCATGTATTACTTTGACCACAGGAGCCAGACAGTTTGTTGTACAACTGGCATTGCTAACAATGTCATGCTTGCTGTGTTCGTAGTCGTGATGATTGACCCCAACGACGAACGTGCCGATGTCACCGCCTTTCCCTGGAGCCGTAATCAGCACCTTCTTGGCGCCAGCGGCTATATGCTTAGATGCACCATCACTGGTGACAAACACCCCGGTGGATTCGATGATTAGGTCAATACCCCAATCACCCCAAGGCAAGTTCAGGGGGTTGCGATCCGATACGCACTTAATGGTTTTGCCGTTGATGATGAGGGAGTTTTCATCATAGCCGATGTCGGCTTTGAGCGTCCCTAGCATGGAGTCGTATTTGAGCAAATGTGCATTTGTCTTGGGATCAGATGTGTCATTGATGCCCACTAAATCCAACTGACTATTTTCTCTAGTCAGTAAACATCTGGCGAAATTACGTCCGATGCGTCCGAACCCGTTGATCGCTACTCTAATCACTGCGTCTTGCCCTCTGTATTCAAGCTCAGTAAATATACTTTTTATGAACCCAATCATATCGCAAAGCCGGACAAATTCTAAATGCCAATTGCGCCAAGGATCGGGAAACGGGGGACATATAGGTAGCTCTAAGTCTTTCCCCCTAAGGGTTTGGGTCAATTTTAGTCGAGAGTAAGGGGTGTCAGATGTCGGATGTCGGGTGTTGGGTGTTGGGTGTCGGGTGTCGGGTGTCGGGTGTTGGGTGTCGGGTGTTGGGTGTCGGGTAGCTCCAAGAACCGGAGTTCTATATTCTGCTTAATTTTCCGGAAACCCCAGAATGACGGCTGTTTATTATAAAAAACCGTCTGGAGATAGAAAAACCGACTACAGTACAAACACGGTGGTCAACTCCACCGGAGCAATAACACAATTGATAGCTAGGTGTGTCTGTGGCAAAAAAAATCTGATAAATCCACCCTTTGCTATATCTTGAAAAATCAATTCTTGATATGATAGCGCGTGTTATTGGCACAGTAGGCTTGTGTGGTGTGGTGTGTAAGGAGTTAAGATGCCTAATACTGTTGATCTTAGTGGCAAACCATTCCATTTCATCGGAATTGGTGGAATTGGGATGTCAGCGCTGGCTTACGTTCTAGCCAAACGCAACCTTCCTGTATCTGGGTCTGACATTCGTTCGACGCATATTACTCAGCGGTTGCAATCCGTCGGCGCTCATCTGTTTAGAGACCAGAAGGCAACCAACTTGGAATTTTTTAGAGAAACGAATGTCCCAACTGATCAGGGCGTATCAGCAACGGCTATTGAACCAGAACCCACTCGAAAAACAGTTGCTGTCCCCTCGAAAGTTAGCAAATCTGTTAGGGATGACCATCTTGCCTCCTGCTTACCCCAAGTTATTTGTTCGAGTGCGATTAATTCGATCAATTCCGAGTACCAAGCGGCTGTAGAAGGGGGCTACCCGATTTTTCATCGCTCAGACTTACTCGCCGCGTTGATTCAAGATTACCGAAGTATTGCGGTGGCTGGAACTCACGGCAAAACCACAACCAGCAGTTTAATGGGATACTTGCTGCTGAAAACGGGTCTTGATCCAACTATCGTGGTTGGGGGAGAAGTGGATGCTTGGCAAGGGAATGCCCGTCTGGGTCAAAGTCCCTTTCTGGTTGCTGAAGCGGACGAATCGGATGGATCTTTAGCCAAGCTGGCTCCGGAAATTGGCGTGATTACCAATATTGAACTGGATCACCCCGACCATTACCAGAATCTAGACCAGGTCATCGAAACTTTTAAGATTTTTGCCGATCGCTGTCAAACTGTAGTGGGCTGTATTGATTGCCCGACCTTGCGATCGCATTTCACCCCGACAATCAGCTACAGCCTACAACGAACAGCCGGAGCTGACTACAGTGTGGATCAGATCGTTTATCAGGCACCATCCATCACGGCGCGGATTTGGGAAGGGGATCAGGTGTTGGGTACACTGCAACTCAATCTGTTAGGTCAACACAATCTCAGCAACGCCTTAGCTGTGGTCGCTGTGGGGCGATACCTGGGATTAGAGTTTGACGCCATAGCCTCCGCCCTAGCTACCTTTGAAGGTGCCAAACGCCGCTTTGAGGTTCGGGGTCAGTGTAAGGGAATTACGTTTGTCGATGACTACGCTCACCATCCCAGTGAGATCCAGGCAACCTTAGCGGCAGCTCGCTTACAGGTTGAATTATCACGCCGTATTGTTGCCATTTTTCAGCCCCATCGCTATAGTCGAACCTTGACATTTTTGTCAAATTTTGCTAAATCATTTGGCGATGCTGATCTCGTCGTTGTCACAGACATTTACAGCGCAGGGGAACCCAGTGTCGGACAAATTACAGGTGAGCAAGTGCGATCCGCGATCGCGGATCACCATGAGCGGGTGTATTACCAACCAACATTAGATGAGGTCTCCCAACTACTCGCCCAAATCCTGCAACCCGGAGACCTTGCCATCTTTCTCGGTGCGGGAAATTTGAATCAGATTATTCCCCAGGTTATAGAGTCCTACCAGACGGCTACACCTGACCATTCGACTCAATTGAGTCAAACCGTCTAAGATTGGGCTCACTCGGAGCCGCACCTGCTTCGGTGTGTCCACTGCCACTGCCTAAACTCCATCGGCATTCTTTTGACCTGTATTGAATATGACCTTGTCATCCTATTCTCCCCGCGTTGCTAACGCGCCACTATGTCAGGACGATCCTGACAAGCCTAAGCTTTATTTACCTGGCACCGACTGCCTTGTCCGTTCTCAGGTTCCCTTAGCCCGTCTGACGTCCTTTCGTGTGGGGGGTCCAGCCGAGTGGTACGTGGCGCCCCGACGGGTAGACGATCTGTTCGCCAGCTTTGAGTGGGCAGAGTCTCAAGGACTACCCCTAACCTTGTTAGGGGCAGGTTCTAATCTACTCGTCAGTGATTGTGGTTTGTCTGGCTTAGTTGTCTGTACTCGTCATCTTCGCTTTACCCACTTTGACCCCAATACAGGTAGAGTGACAGCCGAAGCGGGAGAGCCAATCGCCCGTTTGGCATGGCAGGCGGCTAATCGCGGTTGGCAAGGGTTGGAATGGGCGGTAGGAATTCCGGGAACTGTGGGGGGGGCAGTGGTAATGAATGCTGGTGCCCATCAAACTTGTGCGGCGGATCTGCTGGTGAGTGTGGAAACCGTTTCACCCACTGGAATCGTGGAGCGATTAACCCCTCAAGAGTTGGGCTTTCGCTATCGCACCTCCATCCTACAAGGGGGCAATCGCTTTGTGACTCAGGCAACGTTTCAGTTGCAACCGGGCGCTGATTCCAAACAGGTTCGAGCCACAACGACTCACCATTTAAAGCAACGGCGCGATGCTCAACCCTATCACTTACCCAGTTGTGGCAGTGTCTTCCGCAATCCCGAACCCCACGCGGCTGGTTGGCTGATCGAACAATTGGGTTTGAAAGGCTATCAAATTGGTGGCGCTCAAGTGGCTGAACGCCATGCTAACTTTATCTTGAACTGTGGCGGCGCCAAAGCCAGCGATATCTTCCAACTGATTCGTTATGTGCAGCACCAAGTCGAGCAGCATTGGTCGCTCTCCTTAGAGCCAGAAGTGAAAATCTTAGGACGGTTTCAGCCTGTCTAAGGATGTCGCATTGACCGTCTCGGTACTAAGATTAAGACTTAGCAACGATAAACCCGTCCAACTTGAGAGATACTCAATCAGTTATGACCAAAGGACAAGGATTCGGCTTCGGTTTAGGCAAGATGAAGGAACTTGCCGAAGCATTCAAAAAAGCCCAAGAGGTACAACAAGGAGCCAAACAGCTTCAAGAAGAATTGGAGCAAATGGAAATTGAAGGCTCCTCTAGCGATGGTATGGTTAAGGTGTTTATGAGTGGGAATCAGGAACCCCTGCGAGTCGAAATTGCTCCAGACGCGATCGCAAAAGGAGCCGAAGCCCTCTCAGAAACGGTTACAGCCGCCATGAAAGATGCCTATGATAAATCAACCACTACGATGAGGGAACGTATGGAAGAACTTACCAGTGGGCTAAATCTGCCGGGAATGTAACCTCACCTGTAGAACTGGGAATGAGAGTATAAGTTATCCATCGGAGACAGCACTCCCCAGTTCTGCTAGAGTACGGAGTATTATGTCGCTGGCTTTTCGCCAAGCGAGTACTGAGCTGGCTTACTTTTGGTGAAGCCTTACCATGAGCCATGAATGATGAACGTATTTCATGACTAACGAACGTGCTGAAGTCCTAGCGGCGAATCAAGCCTTTTATCAAGCGTTTGAGAAAAAAGATATTGACGCGATGAGTGCGGTCTGGTCGCAAGGAACTGGTAGCCTTTGTATTCATCCTGGGCGCAATGTGTTACGCGGTTGGCAGCCGATTCGAGTATCCTGGGAACAGATATTCAGAAAAACGAAATATTTAGAGGTAGAAATAGATATTATTTCCACCGAGATTCGGAATGAAATTGCCTACGTGATTCTGATCGAAAATATTCTGCAAATTAGCGGTGGCAGAAGTGTTCAGGCGCAGTCAATGGCAACCAATATTTTTGAGCGCATGGCTTCGTCTTGGTATCTGGTTCATCATCATGGTAGTCCCTTGATGCGTTGAGATTCAATGTAAATTTTTGAAAGAATCAATATCAGGATCTGCTAGGTTTTCCCTTTGCAGAAATTGTACAGGTAATCTGTAGGGGCTTTCTTTAGGAACTAAATCTTTCAATCAACCTCAAAAAAGAAGCCTATTACATCGGGGTTGATTTGGAATTGAGGTTATTGGTTGGGTTACAGACTGGGAAAGGGCGGGTTTTGTAGAAAGGTTATTGATTTGTCCGTTAAGTTTGCCCCTAAACCCGCCCCTACATTGCACGGCTTCCAAGAAGCTGTTCGGCATTTAAATTTTAATGCCAATAATGGCTCTCATTCTTGTAGTGCGAGCCTGTCAGCTCGCTACTAATACCCAATTTAAATTTACCGCCCTCTACATGATTACGGGTTTTCAACTGAATCGCACTGACTGGTATGCTGGTGGGCAATGCCCACCATACGGTATATCAAAGGTTTTGGCGATCTCACAAGGCAAATTAGAGAGTGCCATTCATTTTAAACTGCCGTTTCTGCCGTTTCCTCTGATAACTTCACCTCAGGTAATGGTAAATCTTGTGCTGGTATGTCTTCTACCCGTTGTGTCAAGAACGCCGCAATCACCATAAAGACACCGCCAATGACTATGGCTAAGAGGCGATCATTATCCAGAAGATTATCCATCACCCAGCCAAACCCCAAGGATACAGCAATCTGAGGTAACACAATAAAGAAGTTAAAAATGCCCATGAAAATGCCGGTGCGCTTGGGGGGTAAACCGCCAATGAGCATGGAATAAGGCAGGGTCAAAATACTTGCCCAAGCAATACCAACCCCCACCATGGACAGCAATAGCAGATATTGATTGTCCATCACCATCAGCGACATAAAACCTGCCCCACCGCAGAGGAGACAGAAGCTATGGGTGAGTTGGCGACTGGTGGCTTCTGCTATTCTCGGTAATAACACAGAGAAACCAAAACAAACGGCATTATAGAAAGCAATGCAAATTCCTGCCCATTCAATCCCATCGTTATAAAGTAATGATTGCTGATTTGTCGCGCCAAAAATATTCCAGGCGACGGCGGGGGGAAAGTACAGGAAAAAGCAAAACATGCCTAACCAGGTAAAGCACTGCACCCAAGCCAATTGTTTCATCACCGGGGGTATTTCTTTGAACGCGATCGCGGCTTCTCGAATACTATTGATCAAACCCCCTTTTTCCTTTTTTTGCTTCTCAAAAGCTTCTAAGTTTTGCGGCGGATATTCCTCTGTAGAGAGAACTGTCCACAGTACCGTACCAAAGAAAAAGGCAGCACCAATATAAAAGGAGAATTTCACTGTCAGGGGAATCGCCCCTTCATTTCCACTGAGGGAGGGAATATGAAAGAGGTTATTTAAAATCCAGGGTAATGCCGAAGCACTAACAGCGCCTAAGCCAATAAACAGACTTTGCATGGCAAATCCCATCGTCCGTTGGCTTCTTGGCACTAAATCCCCCACAAACGCCCGAAACGGCTCCATGCTGATGTTGACCGATGTATCTAAAATCCACAATAATCCGGCTGCCATCCACAGTGCCGATGAGTGAGGCATTGCAATCAGCGCGATCGAACTCAAAATTGCCCCAATCAAAAAATATGGTCGTCGCCTACCCAGAGATCCCCAGGTATTATCACTCATATTGCCAATAATCGGCTGCACGATTAACCCCGTCAGGGGGGCGGCTAGCCAAAGAATGGGAATTTGATGGGCATTTGCACCTAGATACTCAAAAATGGCGCTCATATTTGCCATTTGGAGTCCCCAGCCAAATTGAATGCCGAAGAATCCAACGCTCATATTCCAGAGCTGCCAAAAATTTAATGGTTGTTTTTTCATGAATCAGTTGTCTTTCCAACACTAGGCGATCGCTCATCATCACCCGTTCGGGTTGATAACCCTGCATAGCCCGATCGCCTTCTATGATTACCGACTTTCTACAAGGAACATTTAATGTTGACACTCCCCGCTCTTGCATAGACGGGGATTCTGCTGACAGAGTAGGCTGTGGCAAAGCCCACAATCTCACTCTCGCTACGGTCGTCAAACACCGTCTACCCAGTCGGTTTAGGTCAATGCCTAACTTTCTGGCTACTTTTCTTAAAATGTTAGCACTGCCGTTTAAATCGGCATTTACAATCAAACCATCGCTACTACGATACAAGCCACGCTTTATTCGTCTTCCTAGTGCTTTCCACCCGTCTGGTTTTTCACCAAACTTAGGCAGGGAGTCTTAGATGTCAATCGTGCTACAATTATCCTTGTGCGCCAAGCTTTTGTTTTACAAAAATTCGAGGCTGCCATTAAGCCGAACGCGATCGCTTCCCTTACTGCCCCGCGAACCGTTAAGCGGACACTAACAAGCAACGTGCGCCCTTGACCAAGGGATCAGGTTAAGTTATAGAAAAATCTAATCATACCCACTAGAAATTCTAATCATTAAAGCGAAGCGTTAGGTCTAAACTCCCTTAAACTTAAACTTAAGGAGACGAACGGATAACCGGGGGAACCGCATCTACAACTCTTTATCTCCTCCAAAAAATAAAAATAGAGATAAGAGTTCCCATAATAAAGCCCCAGCTATAAAATGCTAAATTTTTTACCGCCAACCCCAAGCACTGGGAGTCAGGCTTCCGATCCTTTTTTCGCGCTCTCGTTGGATATGCTGTGCGTGTTGGGGGAAGATGGTCATTTCAAGCAACTTAATCCCCGATGGGAGGAAATATTAGGCTTTACTCATCAGGAACTTTTAGCACAACCTTGGCTGGAATTGATCCATCCCCAGGATCAACAGTTAACGCTCGCCAAGCTAGAATCCCTGACCCGGAATCCGACTGCACCGATCCGCTTGAAAAATCGCTGTCGTTGTGCTAATGGATCTTACAAATCGCTGTTATGGAATGTCTCAATCCACCCCGAAAACAAATTGATCTACGCTGTGGTGCGTGATCAAACCGAATGTAAGCAATCCAAGGAAGCATTACGTGATAGTGAAGAACGCTTCCGCTGTCTGGTAGAAAATGTCAAAGACTATGCCATTTATATGCTAGACCCAGAGGGACGGGTCATCAGTTGGAATCAGGGCGCTGAACGGATTAATGGTTATCAAGAAGAAGAGATTCTCGGTGAACCTGCGTCTCGGTTTTATTTACCGGAGGATGTTAAAGCAGGTAAACTAGAGCAAGCCCTAAAAATCGCGGCAGAAAACGGTCGGTTTGAGGACGAAAGTTACCGAGTCCGCAAGGATGGATCGATATTTTGGGCAAATGCAGTGATTACAGCATTGTATGACAAAAAAGGGCAATTGCGCGGGTTTACTAAAGTAGTCCGGGACATCACTGAACGCAAACTGGCACAAGAAGCGCTACAAAATGCTCATGATGACTTAGAAAAACGAGTGGCTGAACGCACCGCTGAACTACTGCAAGTCAATCAGCGACTCAGACGGGAAATTAAAGAACGTAAACAAGTCGAACATCAACGGCGGCGATCGCAAGCCCAGTTGGAACAACAGACTCAGCAACTGCAAGACGCCCTGCAAAAGCTCAAACACACTCAAGCCCAACTCGTTCACTCGGAAAAAATGTCGAGTTTAGGGCAATTAGTTGCGGGAGTTGCTCACGAAATTAACAATCCAGTTAACTTTATCTATGGTAACCTGAATTACGCTGAGCAATACTTTCAGGATATATTAGAGTTAGTTGAGCTTTATCAAGAATCCTTTCCCAAACCCTCAGCCAAAGTTCAAGAGCATATCGAGATCATCGATTTCAATTTTATTACCACGGATCTGCCGAAGTTACTGCATTCGATGAAAGTGGGGGCGGATCGGATCTATCAAATCGTGCGATCGCTGCGGAATTTCTCCCATCTGGATCGCGCCGAGAAAAGCGTGGTGGATATTCATGAAGGGATTGATAATACTCTGTTGATTTTGCAAAGCCGCATCAAAGTCAAAGCAGGGCGAACCTCGATCACTGTTGTCAAAAACTATGGCGACTTACCCTTGATCGACTGCTATGCGGGACAATTGAACCAAGTGTTTATGAATATTCTGTGTAACGCGATCGATGCTTTAGAAGAAGGATTAGACAAAGGTCTATTGGGCGACAGAACTTCATCTAAAAGCCCCACAATTCAGGTTAGTACGCAGGTGATTAACGAAAACTGGATTGCTATTCGGATTGCGGATAATGGTGTCGGTATTCCTGATTGCGTGAAGCAGCGACTGTTTGATCCTTTCTTTACCACCAAACCCGTTGGCAAAGGTACGGGATTAGGCTTGTCTATTAGTTATCAGATTGTGGTAGAAAAGCATGGCGGACATCTCAAATGCTTGTCATCACCGGGTCAGGGAACAGAGTTTATCATAGAAATTCCCATTGAACCTAATCTACAGCAGTATTGTTGCTCAAATCTTTATCAAAATCCGGTAGATTCACAGATTCGAGCATCTCAATCCTCAATTTCTGATTCCTTAAATTCCATGGCATTAAAGTAAGTGAATTATGAGGAACAGTAAACAATAAACAAATGACGTAGCTTGCTTCTCAAGGGAGCGAGTATGACAAATGACGATCTACGACGATCTACTTAGATGATCTTAAACTCTTTGAGTGCAGGCAAAAAGTTTCGGTTTTCATGACTAGGGCGCGTCAGTTTAATTAGGGCAAAGCGCTGGGCGGTAGTTAGGGCTTCCCACTGCTCAAGCGTGAGGGAAACATCAAATTCTTGGGCTTTAGTTTGAACATCGGATGGAATTGTCGCTGCTTCCATCCAAGCTGGATTGGGTTCGATAGCAAGTTCTGAAGCGGGTTGACCTGTATAGTTTGTTACCAAATCTTGTAAGTACTGCCGATAGACTTGGCTTTCGGGGGCTGTGGTTGCGGGCATTTCCACTAACGTCTGACGTTCTTGCTGGGTAAATTGATGCCAGTGGGCTAATTTAAGTTTGACGCCACAGGTGTCTAATTTCATTCGCACCTGCATAGGGATGCAGCGTAAGGAATCGACGAAATCTTTTTCAAATTGGAAGAAGTGAGTCATAGTAGGGGAGAAGCTTATGCGCCCAGATTGTTCAGCTTTACGGCTAAATTTTACTCGCAAATGCTTCGCCCAGTCAAACGTCAAACGTCAAAATGGATTTATCTGATGGGATAACCGATAATCTATCCACCAAACCCGTCCTTAATCACCCCTACTACCTCAACTAGAAAAGCCGTTTTACTAATGATTGTTTCTCGGTGCGGTGCGGCGAATAAGCCAATAACTAATGGAGAGTGATAGAATCGCTAGGGCTAAACCAATAATTTCGATGCCTTCTGTTTTTTCGAGGTTGAGAATGATAATTTTACGGGCGACAGCAATTAGGGAAGTGACGATAACGAGTTCAACTTGAACAACGTGCTTGCGGAGATAGGCAGTAATATTTTCTAGAATTTCCAGCGCAATCAGAATATTTAAGAATAGCCCAAAAACTTCAAACAAGCTTTCATTAAAGAAACCCACTGGTTCAACCAGCAGTTGTTTGGAGAGAACGATAATCAAATCGAACATTGCCACCAAGATGACGGCAATCATCACCAGAGACAAAATCTTGGAGACAATGCCCTCAACCTGTTCAATGGCGCCCAGAAATGTGTTGTCCCTACAATTATCTTTCAAGAGAAGGAGTAATTTTTTTAATCGCTGCATTTTTCTCTAGGAGTCACCCTGCCAAAACCATAATATCATTGATGGAGTAGTACAAGACGATTCTAAGCTGTTCGACATTTAAACCTTAATGTCAACAACTGCTCTCATCGTTGTCATGCTAGCATCTTGCTCGCTACCCATTTCCAATTTCTATCATGTCCGGTCAAACACCCCGAATAAAAGCGTCTGAAACCCTTGTTATTAAAGCATTGCAATTATGGGCAATTGTCAGGACATGATATTACAGCGATTTTCAAGTTAGTAGACTACAGCCCATAATTGAGCACAGAAGTAACGTGGCAAAAATAAATCTGGGGGACTCTACATGAGCAAACTATTTTTTTAGCTAAAGTTCTTTCAGCTTGGCATCTAAATCAAAGGGTTGTCCATAATCCCAAATTTTCATATCTAAACGATGATTAGATACCGTGATTTCCAATTCAACAGGAGTCGATTTTGATAAGCCTTTGTGGGCGTGACGAACAACATTGGTAAACGCCTCGACTAGGGCAATTTGACCTAACTGCCAAACTTGTTGGGGAATGGGTAAATGCTGGATCTGCCCATACCAATCTAAAATTTGCTCTACGGCATTGAGGTCGCTATTGACAGTAAGCTTGAGGTTCCGATAACGAGACTTGATTCGTTTTTTTCTAAAGTAATTTCCCAGAATCAACGTCAGCCGCCTGCAAAAACAAAGTAACCTTGCCAACAGATTTTTCTGTTGGCATTTCGGTAATATTTTAACGGGTTCTTGTTCATAGACTTTGCTGATAAACAAACAATTTTTATTGTCTTGGGTGCGGGTATACCTGATATCGTCGGCGATCTGGGAAATGATTTTTATGCCCATTCCGCCTTCAGGGAGTTGCTCTATGGTATTTGGCATAAGAAAAGTCCCCTCATGGAAAGAAACTATTTTTTAGTATCCAGGATTTGTAGGTAGTGCATTGTGATAGATAGATTGACAGTAACGTGATAATTTCCGTTGGTCTGAGTAATTAGCTGCACACCACTAATGTAACTTGAATCACATTAATACGGTTAATGGCATCAAGTTCGCTCATTTTCTCTCTTGTTAGTGTTTCAGTCGCATCGATGACTGAACTTATTGTCCAGAGTAGCTTTTAGACTCAGGACAAGAGGGTAGAAGTAACAGACCCACTAAAATTTCCCTTGCCGCCCCTGTCTGTCTTGTTTAGAGGTGTTTGGAGGCGGTTGGTATGATGCAGGAGTAGCCTCTATGTGAAAGTTAGAGTAATAACCTTAATATATTCTAAATGATCTATGCGATCGCGCCCAGTAATTGGTCTAATTATAAATTGAGCGGTTGAGACAAGCTGGGGAAACGCTACTGCCTTTCGAGGGTGCGGTTCACCCCTTTACTCTTGAGTGTCGATACCCTGACACCGAGGGGGTTCTGGATTAGTCACGCTGTCAGCATCGCGTTGTTTCATCTTTCGGTTCGTCTTAATATAGTCCTCCAGCCAATGGCAACCATAGATCAGTAGTTCATCTAATTGATCTAATTTGTGGAGTTCATTTAAATCCCACAAAATTACAGTATTATCTGCACTGGCTAATGCTAAGGTTTGACCATCAGGAGAAAAACTCACGCCTCTAATTCCATCCCGATGTCCGGTCAGAGTTCTGATGAAAGTCCCATCCAGGTTCCATAGTTTCACGGTTTTATCATCACTGGCTGTGGCGATGGTTTGACCATCCGGTGAGAAAGTGACGCTACGAACCTGATCCTGATGTCCTTCAAGCGTCTTAATTAGTTCTCCTTCTATTGTCCAAAGTTTCGCCGTATTGTCCTCACTGGCTGTAGCGATGATTTGACCATCTGGTGAGAATGCCACACTCCGAACCCAACTTTTGTGTCCGTTGTCTCCTGTGAGTGTCCTAATCAAGCTGCCATCAGGCTTCCAGAGATTTACAGTTGTGTCATCACTGGCTGAGGCAATAATTTGACCATCGGGACTAAACGTCACATCCCTTACCCAGTCGCGATGATCTTTGAGTAAGGTTTTTCGCCACACACCGTCGAATCTCCAGAGTGTAACAGTATTATCTCGACTGGCTGTAGCAATCGTCTTGCCGTCGGGAGAGAAACTGACACCAAATACTTGATCAGGATGCCATAGAGTCCATTGAAGTTTACCATCGCCCGTCCAAAGTTTCACGGTTTGGTCATAACTTGCGGTGGCGATGGTTTGACCATCTAGGGAAAAACTCACATCTAAAACCTCTTTAGTGTGGTTTTTGGGAAGTTCTCGCAGTCTATAGTTTGGTGTATTACTTCCATCGGTTGAAGAATCCTTTTCCCATAGTTTTACCGTTCCATCTTCACTGGCTGAGGCAATCCTCTGACCATCAGGGCTAAAGCTTACATTCCAGACTTTACCGATATGTCCGTTGAGGGTTTTTTGGAAAATTCTGTCACCCAGTTGCCAGAGTTTTAATGAGTGATCCGCACTGGCTGAGACTAGGCGATTTTCAGATAAAAAACTCACATCATAAACACCATTGCTATGGCCGGTTAGGGTTGTTTGCAATTGCCCATTTTCCACGTTCCATATTTTAACTGTATTATCTTGACTCGCTGTCGCCAGGGTTTTACCATTGGGGCTAAAACTGAGGCTTGATACTGAATCTCTATGCCCCTTAAGGCTTCTCACAAAGTCATCCTCAAGTGACCAAAGTTTAACTGTGCCATCCCGACTGGCTGTGGCAATTATTTGACCATCAGGGCTGAAAGTGACTGCCCAAACTATATCTGAATGTTCTTTAAATTTCCTATTAGGAATGGTTTCAAATTTTCCCTCAGCCGTGCGTTGCCAGAGTTTCACGGTATTATCCCGACTCGCTGTGGCTATAATCTTACCATTGGGGGAAAAACTGACGCTATTAACACCGTTTTCATGACCTTCAAGTGTTTGAATCCAGCGACCTTCTAAGTCCCACAATTTGACAGTATTGTCTTGACTGGCTGTGGCAACGATTTTGTCGGTGGGGGAAAAGCTGACATGATAGACGCCTTTGTCATGTCCCTTGATAGTTTGGTAGGGGGAGGTTTCAAAGCCACCTTTACCATTCGCTTTCCATAATTTAACTGTATTATCAAAGCTAGCTGTAGCTAGTATCTGACCGTCTGGTGAAAAACTCACGCCCAATACTCTATCAGAATGGGCTTTAATTGGCGGCATTAATAATGTTCCATCTGGCTTCCATAGTCTTACAGTTCCGTCATAACTGGCTGAGGCAATGGTTTGACCGTCCTTTGAGACACTTATATCCCAAATAAGACCTTCGTGTCCTTCTAAGCGATTACGTTCTTCTAACCAGAAAATAGACTGTTGTAGTGCGGCTACAACTTGAGAATAAATTTGCTTATTGGTAAGTAACTTACTTTTTTGCCTCAATTGGGTCCCAGCATTAATCGCTTCGATTAAAGACTCAAATCGTTGACCTGACACAAATAGGGCTTCTGATGTCTTAATTCTGGCTAAAATTTGGTTTTTTTCTGCTTCTTGCCGATGAGATTCTGATGTTAACCAATTGGATTTTGCTTCTTGCCTACGGAATTCTGCTTCTTGCCAAAGAATTCCTGTTGAAATTGTCAATATAAATAAAGTAATACCTGCGGTTACTGCTGCAAAAACTTGCCGTTTCCGAAATGAAATTAACTTTTCTTGACTCAAAGTATTTTTAATTTCATCTAATAAGTTAATTCCTCTGGGTTTCCGAATAAAATAGGCTAAATAATCATGAACAATTTGATAGCGGATGCCATGAATATCAGCAAGTTTAAAAACTAAACCTGATTTAATAAAAATATCTAAGACCAAACTCAATTGTTGGGAGTCTCCCGCCTTTAATTGGTCAGGTTTTACAGCAAGATCCGCTGCTAAGGCTTTTAACTGTGCCTCCAAATCAGCACGACTTTTGAGGGGGCGAGGTTTTTTCCCTTGGGTGAGTAAGTACAAGACTAATTCAGCCGTTCGTTGATTTTCAGAGCCGCAATCTTTAATCACTTCTGCCAAATAGCGCTGCACCAGTTTATCCTTCGGACCCCGTTCTTGATACTCAACCAGGGTAGTAATTCCTTCCGTTTGCATTTGTGCGCCGACTACTTGCAACTCAATGGGACGCACTTCTCCTGAGCGGCTGGCTAAATCCTCCACGATTGCATCAACCAAAGCGGGTTCCAAAGGAAACTGAGAACCGTCAGTCAAATGTTTAATAACATTCTTGGCGTCTTTCTGTGAAAACTTGCCTAAATGATAGAGAATATTTTTGTTGAGAATATCATTCTGGATGGCGGCTAGTTGGGATAAGTGATTGCCAATGAGCAAATAATGGAGATAATCCTCTCGTATGGAAAGGATAACCTTGACAAAGGGAATATCTAGGCATTTACCAAAAAACTCAAAAAATTCTTGTTTTTGCTCCGATTCGGTGCAAACAAAGAAAAATTCCTCGAACTGGTCAAAAATTAGAACAGTTCGCAGGTTGTGATGTTCATTTTGAGTCAGTTGTTCAATGACAGTAGCTGCTGAATCGGGTATAGCGGATAAGATAGTTCCTCGTTTCTCAAGCGCTTTAAAGAGTGACTTACTCAAATCCTTAACCCAATTCGTATAAACGCGCAGTGGAACGGGCAAGATATCGCGAGTATCAGTACCAAGAGTCTGATACCTCAGAGTTGGCAGTAAACCCGCATTGATCAGGGAACTTTTGCCGACTCCCGATTGACCATAAATCACTGTCAGCTTATGCTGAGGACTGATAATTCTAGCAACCAAGCGTTTGATATCATTTTCTCGACCGGACGCCAAAATCTCTCTAGCTACAGTCTCCCGATGCTCTGATTTCGTGAAGGATAAATTTCTCTGTCGTCGGGATTGTAAACGTCCCGCACCCACAAAGGCTCGGAAATTAAATTGTTGTTCGATGGAGCGCCGACATTGTTTAACGTCAAAGGCTTCGAGATAATGGTGTTGTTGATAGTATAGATTTCGCAACTCATTCAAAATCTGAATATAAAGTAGCGGATTATTTTCCGGTTCAGCTTTTTTGGCTGTTTCTAGAGTTGCGATCGCGTCCTGAACCTCTCCCAACTGCTGCTGCGCTCGTGCTAAGAGTAAAAGATACCAACTCTGATGCTGTGCCTCCGTCGTAGCGTCTGAGAGTTGCAACGCTTTTTCCACGAAAGCCTTTGCCTTGCTTCCATGGTGCTGGTACAATGCTACTTCGGCTAAAAAGCCATAATTTTGAGCTAATAGCGCCGGATTACCATTCTTTTCATGCAAGGGTTGGGCTTTTTTGGCAAGTTTTTGTAACTCATCCCAATTTTCCAAGCGTCGCCATACTTCACCAAGCTGACCAACAAACTTAGCCACTAAATCAAGACGCCCCACCTGCTCAAAACAATCAATGCATTGCTGAAAATAAAACAAGGCTTTGTGCCAATGGCTAGAACTTTTAGGTTTATATAACTCGGCTTTACGGCAATAACATAACCCAATGTGAAACAGTAGCGCTCCCTCTTTTTCTCTTAATGTTGGCGTTTGGGGTGGTGATTCCCAAGCTAATTTTTGCCAAAAGTCAAGGCTATGCTGATAGTATGCCAAGGCTCCATCAATTTCATCCTGGACATAAGCCTCTAGACCCAACACAAAGTCTAGACTAGTTTGCAGCGTTTTTGGTATGTCTCTACCTTGATTTTTTAACTCCTGCACAGCGGCGTTAATTTCCCAACTCAAACCCCTGCCTAAGATAGCATCATTGGCTAAAAATGGGCTTGCACCAAAGTCTAAAACCTTTATAAATAAAGTATTGGCTTTCTGTTGTAGCTCATCGAGCAGCGTTTCCGGCGGGTATTTCAACACCGTGCGCTTCGCCCAACTCTCAATATCTGGAACTAACCGAATCAGCTTCCGCACGATTTCATCATTAACCCAAATCACCAGAGGGAAAGGACAGTTTTTGCGAAATTCTTCCCGTACTTGATTCATTGAAGTGAGCAGGCGATCGAGGTGGTAAACAGATTCCAACCCTACTATCATTAACGCTGATGGTGTTTGGGTTTCCTGTTCCTTTTGAATTGTGGAGTAGAGTCTCTGGGTAGACGCATGAAGCACAAGTTCTGTGATCGGTACAGAGCAGATATCTTTAAGCTGCTGCATTGATCGCTCTCGCAGGCTAATGTAGTTACAGTGAACCAACATTAAGGAAAATTGCCCCTCAGACATCGCGATCGCCCAGGCAAGTTCTTGAATTGATTTCTGGTTATCGCTCCTCGAAGATGGGTTCATGATTTGAATTCCTCAGCTTCGGCTAAAATTGGATTGATCACAAACCAAGACCCTTGGCGATCGCGATATTCATAGACGAACATACTGCGAATCAGTTGTTCGTATCCCTCATCGCCCGTGACTTTTTTCTCATCAGCCACTCGACGCAATAATGCCCATTCACTCTTATCAACAGCTAACTTCAGAGCATTTTTATAGTCTAAAATTACCTCTTCTAAGCTGTTGCGGGAGATGGGTAATCCCATTTCTTTTTGGATGGCATTATTAAGCAACCGTAGCAAATTGCGGACATGACCCCCACTAATCCGACAGAGGCGATCTAATGTTTCAGGTGTATCAAAAATCTCTGTCATTTGATGGAGACGTTGCTCCGCCTCTAAATCAGGAAACGCTCTGGCTAGCACCATCTGTCGTAGTAGTGCCATTCCTTGTTCGCATTCACTACCATCGCGCAACTGAACCCATACCATGGGTAATACAGTTGGATTCTTAAACCGTTGAGTCAAAGGAGCAAATTCATTAGAGAACCTCAACGCCAAGGGCATGGTATATATTAGATGACAATTTAAACTGCGTAACTGCTCTCCTCGGTCTACAAATAAGTATTCTTGCTGATTACGTCCCCAGGGTTTAGCCGAACTGTCAATTCGGTCAAGATTATCAACAATAACTACTAGCCCTTTTTTACCATCGTCTTTAAGTCTCTTAATTCCAGGTTCGATGAGTTCCGAGTTAATTGCCTCTAATATTCCATTGGTGCGCGGTTCTAAATATCCCCTTAATTTATTCCGAAACTCTGGACTAGCTTTTGCCCTCGCGGTAATCTTGCCAATTAAGGGAGCCACAAACGATAATCCCTCTTCCTTGCTCACTTTAACTTCACCGATTCCAGGAATGCCAACATTAACCGAAAAATCTCCGGCGGTACTAGCCGCCACATTACCCAACCCCGGAACCGAAGTGTCAGCCGTCAGCTCAATTTCGGTTTGCAACAGCTTCGCCACTTGTTTAAGAATAACTTGAGGATTGTGGGAACGGTTCTGTTCAACCCTATCCAAGCTTTCACTTACCTGCGCCGCGATCGCCAGTAAAATATCGCTGACATCCACGTCTGCCATTTCCAAATTTTGAGAGGATTCAAAATATACAATATGGAATCCTTCTCGCTCTAACTGGGCTTTGAGTTGCAGTAACTCGGTAGACTTACCACAGCCAACGTGTCCAGTAAAGAGTTGGCAAGTCGGTGTATCAGGAGACCAAAATGCAATTTGATTGCTTAATTCTTTGATTACATGTCCCCCGCGCACAGGAGAGAAATCAATATAATAGTTTTGATCCTTAGCGGTATTATCCACAAATAAGGTTTTATCGGGATTAGTGGCTTGGAAAAATTCTCGTAAATCTAATGTCATGCCATACCCATTCTACTAGTGACATTGCTAGCTATTCTCAAACAGAAGCAGCTAACGTACTGTAAATAACAGATACCGTAAATGCAACTTTAAATAACTCTCTAGGACTGTTATACTTCCTGATTCTATTTTAATCGGGAAAATTTGACTTCGGTGTCATGAATATTTATACAATTCTTCATAATAGAGGGATCTTTTGCTTCTAATCAGCTATCTTAAAAAAAAATTAACTGAAAAAATCCTCAGTTTACTCAAGGCATTAATAACGTTTACTGATTTAAATTTTTGTAACGATATCCTCAACCTGGCTTCTGCTGTTGAAGTTTTATGACTGCTAAGTGAGCTGACTCGACTGACGCTCTAGGGGGTAGCCCTTGTCAAAGTTCCTAGTATAGGATAGCGAAGAATGCGCTAAACAATAGAGAACAATGGAAAATTCTGCCTCCATTCATTTGGCGGTCACTGATGAAGCATTGGCAACCTCCGAACCCCAATCCCCCGCCAGTTCAAGGTTATTCATCCCCGAACTCGACTCGAAAAAGCGCTTGAGTGCGGCTTGGATTCCCTTTATCTTCCTGACTATGGCGCTGTTCATTGTTAGCCTAGCCCGTCCCGTTTTAGCACTGCGGAAAGGAACGAGTGGGGCTGAGGTGACCAATCTTCAGAAAACCCTGCAAGCAGAGGGTTACTTTAATGGACCGATTACGGGTTACTATGGACCCTTAACCGAAGCCGCCGTCATCCAATTTCAAAAAGCCAATGGACTCAACCCCGATGGTATCGTGGGGGCGAATACCACCGCCACATTAAAGTCCGACTCAGCCGCACCGACTAATTCGAGTATTGATTCCCAAACACCAACACCCCTAGAGTTGGATTCACCCACGCCAGAACCTGAGAAACCCCTAGTATCCGCCCGACCCAATTTTATTCTCCAGCGAGGCGATCGCAATCCTCAAGTCACCTCTCTACAGCGAAATTTACAAGTGGCTGGCTACTTTAGTGGACCCATTACCGGCTACTACGGCTCAACCACCCAAGACGCCGTGATTCAACTGCAAAAAGCCCACGGATTAACCGTCGATGGTATTGCCGGTTCTCAAACCCGTGCTGCACTTGAATCGAAGCCGATTTCATCCTCCTCACAAACTCCCCCATCTACTGAGGTTACAGAGGATCGAATTGGATTCGCTAATCCTGGTTTAGTCCTCAAGCGAGGGAGTCGCAATTCAGACGTGACGGCGCTACAGAGAAGCTTAAAAGAACAGGGGTATTACGAGGGACCGCTCACAGGTTATTATGGCAACTTAACTGAGACAGCCGTGATTCAATTTCAGAAAGCCAAAGGATTAAACGTAGATGGTATGGTGGGTTCTAGCACCAAAGCCGCATTAGAATTGCCATCTCCTGCGGTAACACCATCCCCGATTGAGTCTCCGACTGCACAGTTGAATCAAGACTCGTTCTCTACACCAGAGGAAAACTCTGACGATACTCCCTTTAATCAAGACTCATTCATCGAACCGGAAGAAAATTACGACACGAGTCTCTCGAATCAAGATTCGTTCTCTACACCGACAGAAAATTCCGATAATAGTCCCTTTAATCAGGACTCCTTTACTAACGAAGACAGCGAAAAAAAAAAGGACAATGAGCAACGTCAGTCCAGCCAGATGACGCTCAAACACACCATTTCTGGCAAAATTTCCCCCAAATCCATCGTGCATTCAGGTCGGGGGTTATTTTTTGCCCAGAACATGATGTACAGCCATACGATTACGGTTTACGACCGCCAGTATAACTTAGTCAAAACCATTGCCGATGCCGTAAATTTGCAGAAATACGGGCATTCAAAGGGGAATGGAACCTATAAAGGCTCTCCCGTTGAAGCGGCATTTTCTGATAATGGGCAATATGCTTGGGTGTCTAACTACCAAATGTATGGTTCAGGGTTTAATAAGCCAGGAAGTGATAAATGTGATCCTTCCCAAAAAACAGACAATAGTTTTTTGTATCGCATCAATACTGATAATTTAGAAATTGACCAAGTGATTGAAGTTGGGTCTGTGCCTAAATTTGTCGCCACTAGCCCCGATAATCGGTTGGTTCTTGTTAGTAATTGGTGTAGTTGGGATTTAAGCGTTGTCGATAGTCAGCAAAATCAGGAAGTTCGGCGGATTAAATTGGGTCGATATCCCCGGGGAATTGTCGTTGATAGGGCGTCTCAAAAAGCGTATGTGGCGGTGATGGGGTCTTATGATATTGCTGTTGTCGATCTCAACGATTTCTCACTCGACTGGATCAAAAACATTGGTAATTCGCCGCGTCATTTAACCATTGATCCAGCCGATCAGTATCTCTACGCCACCTTAAATGGGGAAGGAACGGTGGCTAAAATTGATTTAGCTACAGGTAAAGTTTTACGTAAAGTTGCCACGGGGAATGCACCGCGCAGTATGGATATATCCGATGATGGTCAATTTCTGTATGTGGTGAATTACCACTCGAATACGATGAGTAAGGTTCGCACTAGCGACATGTCAATTCAGCAAACGGTGAACACCAAGGCTAATCCTATTGGCATTACTTATGATCCAGAAACGAATCAGGTTTGGGTGGCTTGTTATTCAGGTGCGATTATGGTGTTTCAGGATTAGAATAAACATGGACAAGGTGAGGTATATGTCTTGAACATTTAAGCGGATATTGCCATCTCTTGTTCTGTTTGAATGGGTAGCATAATCACAAATTCAGTTCCTTTCCCTGGTTCAGAGGTGACTTCAATTTTACCCTGGTGCTTTTTCACAATCTGGTAACAAATTGCTAATCCCATCCCTGTCCCTTTGCCAACAGACTTGGTGGTGAAAAAGGGATCGAATATCCGGTCTTTAATTTCTCCTGGAATCGCTGCACCGTTGTTCCAAATTGCCACGCGAATCCAACGATTATTGATGGTTTCGCTACGAATGGCAATTGTCGGGATGGCTTTACCTTGAATGTCTTCTAAGGCGTCAATGGCATTGCTGATAATATTGATAAAAACTTGATTGAGTTGAGCCGGGTAACAATCAATTCTTGGTAATTGACTGTACTTTTTGACTATGTTAATATTTGGCTGGATTCGATGACCGACAAGCAAGAGGGTGTTCTCTAGTCCTTCGTGAATATCTGCCTGTTTCAACTGTGCTTCATCCAGACGACAGAAGTTCCGTAATGATAAGACAACTTCCTGGATTCGTTCAGCCCCCATTTTTAAGGACGACAGCATTTTCGGCATATCGGCGATGAGAAAATCTAAATCCATTGCTTCGCTTTGTTCTTGAATCGCTGCATTAGGCTGAGGATATTCTTGCCGATAAAGTTCTAGTAGGTTCAGTAAGTCATTAATTGATCGCTTAGCATAATCTAGATTACCGTAGATAAAGTTAATTGGATTATTAATTTCATGGGCAATCCCGGCTACCATTTGTCCTAAACTGGACATTTTTTCCCGTTGAATCAGTTGGGTTTGGGTTTGTTGGAGTTCTTTAAGCGCTTGGGTCAATTCTTGCGTCCGTTCCTCGACGCGCTGTTCTAAGGTTTGACGCGCTAGTTGCAGTTCTTGAGTTGAGTCATCTACCCACTGGACAAGCTGATTTAGGGATGTGGCTAAGGAACCGACTTCATCGTTGGTGGTAACGGGAGTGCGAATCTCTAGATTGGATTCTTTGACGATCGCACTAGCTACTTGAGTTACTGTTTCGATAGGATACGCGATCGCACGGCTGGTAATAGTGGCTAAGAGTACGGCGATACCGACTGATAGTAGTAAACTAATAACGATGATTTGCAGGCGTAGGGCTTCTGCTTGTGCCAGTTTTTGATCTGCCTGAAACTGTTGCGTTTCAGCTTTAGTTTTGGCATCCTCTACATGGTGGGATAGGTGATCGAATTGAGCCATCACTTGACTGGTAGAGGGGTGATGGAGTGCCTTTAAAAGTTCTTGTTGAATGACAGAAACGTCCTCTGACTTCAAGTTCTCCGATTCACTGATCTGCCAGAGTGATTCAATTACCTGATTGTAGGCGTCTATATTCGCTTCATACTCCTTAACAAGATGATGTAATTCAGCCGTATTAATGTCCAAGTCATGGGGATATGCTTGGATGAACGTATCTAACGAAAAGAGTAGGCGTTTCATCCGCTCCACATCGGCTAAATACTGAGTCTTTTGGGCGTCAACCTGGCTAGGGTTAACCGATGCAGCCAATAGTGCTTGGGGATGCGATCGCACAGCAAAGGTGGCATTTTCCAGGTTGCTGAGGAGATGGTGCTGCTGATCGGCAACCCGTTCTTGTTGTTGGGCTTGTTCTTGGTAATAATTACCTAGAATTAATCCTCCTGTTGTTCCCAGAATGGATATGCCGATCGCTAAGGCGTAGCCGTAACCAATTTTCTGAGATATGCTGAGGTTGCGAACGCCTTCTTTAATCCAGGTTAAAGGAACAATCTTTGATAAACGCTGGTTCAGATTTAATGGGTTTTGCTGACTCATTAAAGCCTTGTTTTGGGATACTGGGGGATATCGGGAATGGGAAAAAAGCATAAGATAAGCCAAGAAGTGAGATAGATTGTGATTTTTTAAGGAAAAATGATTCATGATTTTAGAGAAAGACTTGAATTAAGTCGTTGGTGTCATTGTTGACGATAGGAGTTAAGTA
The DNA here is from genome assembly GCF_046565525.1 of Coleofasciculus sp. Taxonomy (NCBI): domain Bacteria; kingdom Bacillati; phylum Cyanobacteriota; class Cyanophyceae; order Coleofasciculales; family Coleofasciculaceae; genus Coleofasciculus; species Coleofasciculus sp. The sequence goes on from NZ_JBKHUP010000097.1 coordinate 26,701, forward strand.
TGGTGACAATTGGTAGATATAAGTTTAGTTAGTAGCTTTTTATCCTGGTTCATTAACTTCTTACAGCCTCTATCTATTAATTGTAGGAAGAAAATGATGAAATTTTTAACAAGTTTTCATTTAAAATTACCCAAACAAATAAAGTTCTGGTAAAGATTGGAGAGGGAAGTGGTAAAAAGCGATTCTGTTTAAGAGCTATCAATGGATGGAGTGGACTGACAGTAGGAGTTAGAGAGACAATGACAGGGTTGTCGAAGACTGAGCGAATCCTAAAGTAATATAAAGATATTTAAGCAAAATAGTCAATGGGTTAAGAAATATTGAAAACTTCCGGATGGGACTGGAAGTAGCCTCGACACCCAGTCTTTTTGGGGGTGAAGGAAGGAAGGAATAGGTAGCACATTACTGCGGTGATTTGGATCATCCTAATTAGGTAAATTATTGGTATGGGTAGCATCTTGCTCCCTGGAATTGATATGAATTTATACCTAAAGAAGGCTGAGATAATTATTTAACCCCTGAAGCCAATTTGTAGTGGTATGGCATACCTAATTTGATGGATTAGCCGCACGCTTTTGTCGTTTCTCCCTCATCCCCTAACCCCAACTCCATCCCCCCTAGTCCCCCTTTGAAGGAGCGGGGGTTAGGGGGGAGCTGGGGGAGCAGGGGGAGCGCCAAAACCTTTGATATACCGTAGGGTGGGCATTGCCCACCAGCCTTAAGGAGCGTGCTATTCATATTAAGTTATGTAAATCACCCTCAAACCCTTACATAAGACGTAGTTTGCTTCTCACCTACTTACTCTATACCCAGCAAAGGTTCTAGCAGCTTGCGTTCTTCAATGGGTAGGCTAAACAAAACACGCTTATTGCCTTTTGTTTGCTTATAGCGAACAGCAGTATCGAGAAGACGGAGAGGGATTTGAAATTCAGGATAATCACTCGCCAATTCTCGCCACACCTCCAGCCAAGTTTGTGCGGCTTTGTCACTAACCATTTCTGACATTAGTGTGGGAACGCTTTTCACAAGCCCCTGTCCTAATGTAGAAATAACCTGGTGTTTGTGGTAAAGTTCGATGAGGGTTTTGATGCGCGATCGCCATATCTCCACATTGTTACTGCTGTTGAACAAGATGTGCGTAATTAACTTGGCATCATCTGCATCAGCTTCATAGTCAAGGGTAAGACGTTGGAATGCGTTCTCTAGTGCGGCAATCCCTTCCTCCCAGCGATTTAATCCCAAAATGGCAATAGCACGGTTCAAGAAAACAGAGGAGCCTTGATACCCCAGTTCAATGGCTTTGTCACAGGATACCAACGCTTCCTCGTAGCGTTCGAGTTTATATAGCACCCCACCTCGTATAACCCAAGCTGGTGCATCATTAGGGTTAAGCTCAATGGCTTTGTCACAAGAGACCAAGGTTTCCTCGTAGCGTTCGAGTTTATATAGCACCCCACCTCGTATAACCCAAGCTGTTGCATCATTAGGGTCAAGCTCAATTACTTTGTCGTAGGAGACCAAGGCTTCCTGATAACGCTCTAGATTGTTTAGCA
>NZ_JBKHUP010000098.1:0-27980 GCF_046565525.1 Coleofasciculus sp.
CTTTGTGGACATAAGTGTAACCGTCAGCTTTCCAGATTGGCTCGAAATACTTCCAGTTGATGCTTTGCAGTTTTCCTTTTGCTGTAGTCAAGTCAAAGACCCGACCGGCTCTCACTGTCACTCGCCCAATGTGCGTTCCTTGATTTTTCCCAGTGGGGACAATGGCACGAACAATATCGCCTGTTTTAAATCCATGAAATTCTTTACTGCGATTTCTAACGCTATAACTGCCATCTTTTTTCCGGCGTGGGAAACCAAATTTATTGATTTGTGCCATTTTCCGATTTCCATGTCCCGTTGCCTTGATTACCAAGGGATTAATATTTCGAGTTATTAGATTTTCTGGGGTTGATTGTCCAACGCAAGCAGCATCCAGCCAATGGGTTTTCGGTAAGCCTAATCGAGTGCGGTTAAACTTTGTTATGCCACCTGTCCCCGTTTCAACGGGTAAACCCTTAGCCATTAGCTGCTCTTGGAGCGCCCATCGGGTAGAATTGACGGCAGCCGCGTCATTAAGGGGACGTTTGGCGAAAGCTAATATCTGTTTTAGAGTATCCGGTTTCGATGCGAGAAATTGTTTAATCGGTTGGGTTCCCTTTTTGATGTTACATGGTTGACAAGCCAAACATAGGTTAGAAACCCGATTGCTGCCGCCCTTGGATTTGGGGTGGATATGTTCCACCTGTAAAGGAACGCCAGAGGCTCCACAGTAAGCACATTGACGGTTCCATTTGGTCAATAGATACTCCCGGACTTCGTAACCAAAAAGTTCTCCTTTTTGATACTCGATACCAGCTATTTCCGGGTTATTGAGTCGCTGAGTATCGAACCGTACCAGTTCCATTGAAATAAAAGAAATTGGAGCCAACTTTCTCAACCGATTTACCCAAGTTAGAGTAGTGTCTACCCGATGTTGGAGACTAGGAGCCAACCAGTCGGTGGGACGGAAGCGGTTGCATCGAGGCTTGCGGTATCGAGTATGACGGTTCCGGCGTCCCCGGCGAATAGCACGACGGCTCTCTAGAGTTGCTTTTATTGCCAATCCGCGATGGGTCAACTCAGCCGCAAATACGACTCGGTTTCCTTCTAAGATGGCTAGTCCAGTTACTTGGGAACCGGGGTCAATTTTCAATCGATGTTCTCTGTTCACAGGATTTTTCACCTCCTGTTTCATGATGATGGTAAAAGGGTATCGCTTCCACACGGCTGCCTTACCACAAGAAAGTAGCTTTCTGGCTTTGGCGGGGTGGCAAGGAGAGAGTGGTTCCAAGTTTTGGTTGATTACGAAAACTCGCATAATACGAAAACTCCTGTTTCCAGGGTAAATTGTGCCTCGTCAATGTTATTAAGGCTTGTCGATGCCCCGGTCACTGGCTATACCTAAATCACCTGTTTAAACCTAGACGGCTTTTAAACTATGAGCTGGCAAGCACCCATAGATTCCATGACCCTAATAACGTAGCGTTTGCTGAGACTGGCTATCCATCAATGGAATGAGCGTGTTGTCCATATTTGTCCAGTGTTAGGCGGATAGCGCTGTTGCATTTGCTGCTCCTACCAACCCAGTCGCCTGTCCTCAGCTTACTAGATTTCCAGGTTGACTTTACTCTACTCATCAAAGTCGCGATCGCGTTTTTGTCCGGCTTTTTGTTTGGCGTCACCTACCGCTATGCTATCCGGGACGATCAAAATCCCCAACTTAAAGCGGGAGTGGTTTTAGCCTTTGGCTTGGTGCGGGGTTTGGCGGTAATAGAGGGACAGCCAGATATTACCGATACCCTTTGGGTTTGGGGTATCTTGGTCATCGAAAGTCTAATCGAATTTGCCATCGCCCGTTTTACCCTCGACTGGGCAATTCACCGCCGTTGGATCAAACCCTTCAGCCTCTGGGAGAGTTCTGAGTGAATTCAAAATTCAAAATTCTACTTTCCTCAGATGCTACGATGAGCCGCCACTTCCTCTCTCCATCCCCCCTATCCCCTCACCCGTTAATTCGTTATCAGCAAAGAAACTTGAAACGCACCTCAGTAGGGGGAAAATATATAAACCCGAACATGCCATATCGGGAAGCGGGGAAATTTCGTCGGCGTCTTCACTTTAATTTCACAATTGCCGACTATCTTAAAAATAACCCCACTTAGAGAAGGAGCGAGTTCTCTCGTGTGACTAGGCGCTTTGATCCCAAAATCTTGACAAAAGTAAGATTTGTCCTAAAATTTCAGTAAATTCCGGCAATTTCCGTAGACAGTCTCCCGAAAACTTCGCTAAAGTTAAGATTAAACAAAAAGCGCCACTGAATTAAGCCGTTAATTCAGCAACGCCTGACCAATTGAGTTTTCTAGTCCTGGCAAAAATTATAACAAATTGTGACGGAAAAGGCTTCACTGTCCTTTTGCCGTCTCAATTTTTTTATACTCCTGTCAGAGTTAATCTGATCGCGGTATTACCCTAGTGCAGCATTGCCTGAAAATTTAATTTGTTGAAAAAATAAGTGTAGTTAGGGAATTTACTGCATCAAAAACAACCCTTTTGGGTATGGGAATAGCCAAGTATCACGGGCGCTCTTTTGCCGCCTTCAAGTTGGCGATTGCTACAGATACAAATTTTGTGATATAATTCTGTAGTATTTTATACAAAAGTATTTGATACAAAAAAGACGCTGCTGTGATTCAGTCCATTCAGCAACGCCGCAGTAATTGAGTTTTCTAATCCTATCTATACAAAATGGTAGTTGACTGACCAGAGACTATTTGCCGGTGGTGTTCCACAGGTTCAACTGTCACACCGATAGATTGGGCAAAAAAGACAACTCATTATTCAAGTGAAATTAGAAACAAAAAGACGCTGCTGTAATTCAGTCCATTCAGCAACGCCTCAGCAATTGAGTTTTCTAATCCTGGATACATCCTAACCAAGTAAGGTGAGAAGGTTGTCAATCCGCATTCCACCCATTGAAGTGTCACATCAGCTACTTCTGGAGAAAGAAACGTATGTTTTAGAATGGGCGTATTGTCTCATCATCACTCAAAAATCACTCAAAAGTCAGTCGCTCAAGTTAACCCTTCAATCACGGCTTCTGCTTGCAGGGTGATCGCTCTTAATTGCTCCAGTATCTCAGGTTTAGCGGATTGCCACAACGATCGCTGATGCGCCTCTAGTAACCGTTCTGCCATATCCCGCATCGCCCAGGGGTTCTTTTGCTGGATAAACTCTTGTACCCTATCATCCAACAGATAAGCCTCCGTCACCCCTTGATACATATAATCTGCCACACAATTGGCTGTCGCATCATAAGCAAACAAATAATCCACAGTCGCCGCCATTTCAAACGCCCCCTTATATCCGTGGCGCATTACCCCTTCAATCCATTTGGGATTCACCACACGGGAACGGTAAACGCGGGCAATTTCTTCCTGTAGCCGTCGCACCTTGGGATTTTCAGGAATCGAATTATCCCCAAAATAGGTTTGCGGATTCTTACCCGTCAGCGCTCGTACCGATGCGGTTAACCCCCCTTGAAACTGATAATAATCATCAGAATCGAGTAAATCGTGTTCCCGATTATCCTGATTATGTAAAACAACTTGCAATTGCTTCAGGCGTTGTGCAAAGGCTTCTGGTGCTGCAACTCCCTCCTGATTTTGGGAAGACGTACCACAGTAAGCATAACTACTCCAATTCATATACGCCCGCGCCAAATCTTGTTCATCACGCCAGTTTTGCGCCTCAATCAATCCCTGTAACCCTGCACCATACGCCCCCGGTTTCGAGCCAAATATCCGATAGCGCGATCGCGCCTCGGCTTGTTCTTCACTCAATCCCGCCTGACACCAAAACTCTGTCTCCTGTTTCACTTGCGCCGCCAAGGGATTGTCCTCAGGGGATTCATCCAATGCGGCAACAGCGACCACGGCACTGTAAAATAAATCAATTAGATTGGGGAAAGCATCGCGAAAAAAGCCCGATATTCGCAGCGTCACATCCACACGCGGACGCCCTAACACCGACAGGGGCAGAATTTCAAAATCCACAACCCGACGTGAGGGACGATCCCAAATCGGTTGCACACCCAACAACGCCAGCGCCTGCGCCAGATCATCGCCCCCAGTTCTCATCGCTGACGTTCCCCATACAGATAATGCCAGTGTTTTGGGATACTCCCCATTATCCTGGGTATAGCGTTCAATCACCGCTTCCGCCGCCTTTCGTCCCACATCCCACGCCGTTTCGGTGGGAATCGCCCGGATATCAACGGAGTAAAAATTGCGCCCTGTGGGTAATACCTCCGGGCGTCCCCTCGTTGGCGCACCCGCCGCCCCACTCTCGACATAGCGCCCATCTAATCCCTGCAACAGATTAGTGAGTTCTTGGGATGTTTGGGTTAGGGCGGGTAAAAGGCGATCGCGAATCCAGTCTAATTCCTGTTGCGTTCGTTGTCCGATTAGGGAATTAAGTTTTGAATGTTGAGTGTTGGGTGTTGAGTTTACTCTCTTATCTCCCCCATCTCCCCTAGAGATTAGGGATTCTACCAATTGAGAGGCTTGGGCTTCTAATTGTGCGATCGCGTCTCTGTTATTGTCACCCTCTGGAATCAGGGGATCAAAGTCCCATCCCCAGTCTTGGGCGATCGCACGAGTTAACCCTAAGCGCCCCCTCCCCGGATGACGGGCAATTGCCACAGTTAAGTCTCGCAATAGTCGTCCCTGGGGACACTGTCCTAATATATGCAACCCATCCCGAATTTGAGCTTCTTTTAATTCACACAGGTAACTATCGATTTGAGTTAAAAGATTCGCTTCCCCAGCTTCCTTTAGAAGGGCGGGTTTAGTCAAGCTATCTGACATCGACAGAACGTTATCGGTAAAACCCGCCCCTACAGCCTCTGTTTCTCGGCGTTCCACCCTATCCTCAAATCCTAAATCCTGGTGCAGGTTTTCTTGGATAACCAATTGAGTAATGCGATCGCGGATCATCGGTAAGCGAGAGGGATCTAAGCTTTGCGCTTCGTAATATTCATCCACTAACCCCTCAAGCTGTTGCAAAGAACCATAGAGTTCAGCGCGAGTCATCGGTGGTGTCAGATGGTCAATAATCACAGCTTGCGATCGCCGTTTCGCTTGTGACCCTTCCCCTGGATCATTAACAATGAATGGGTATAAATGGGGCATTGTCCCTAATGCGACTTCTGGATAACAGGTTTGGGATAGTGCCAAACTTTTCCCCGGTAACCATTCCAAATTGCCATGTTTACCCAGATGTACCACCCCATGCGCCCCAAATTTCTGCCGCAGCCAATAATAAAAGGCTAAATAAGCGGGCGTTGGTTCTAAATCCGGCGCGTGATAATTTAATCCTGGGTCAATATCATAACCCCGCGACGGTTGAATGCCGACAAAAATATTACCCAGTTGTATTCCAGGAATGGGAAATGTTGAGTTTTTAGTTTCCCCATGCCAACGGTTACAGATTCCTTGTTGTACCGTTAAAGGTAACGTATCAAAATAATCGTGATAATCTTGCTCAGATAACCACTGTTGTACAGGACGTAATTCCCAGCCTTCGGGGTCATTTGTTACCCCACTGGTTAAGCGCTGGATCAGTTCATCTCCGGTTTCTGGACTATCTTCTACCTGATACCCCGCCTCTTGCAACGCCTGAAGAATTTCCACACAGCTTGCAGGGGTATCGAGCCCCACACCATTAGCGAGGCGTCCATCTCGGTTAGGATAATTGGCTAAGATGAGGGCAATACGCCGTTCTGATGGCGGGGTTTGGCGCAATTTCACCCAATTCGCGGCTAACTCGGCGACAAAATTGATGCGATCGCGCACCGATTCATAAACCACTACATCCGTTTCCAGCAGCGGATTCCAGATTTGTACCGCCTTAAATGAAACCGCACGAGTGATAATGCGTCCATCCACTTCTGGCAATGCTACATTCATTGCCGTATCTCTAGGGGTTAATCCCTGAAACTGTTTATCCCATTGTTCCTTTGTCCCGCCACTAAAAATGACTTGTAGTACAGGTACATCCAAACGTTGCCATAACTCTAATCCGGATATTTCATTGTCTATGCCTGTGACTGGGCGAAGCTTATGCGACGAAAATTTAGTCGTCGAATCGAACAATCTGGACGCATAAGCTTCGCCCCTACGATGGGGTGACGTTTGGCTTTTGAGGGTTGAATCAGAGGAATTTTCGTCCTTAGTTATCAGGGATAGTTCCTGAGAATCTAATTTAGCAACAGAGAAACTCGTCGTATTCAGCAAAACCTCAATTCCCGCACTATCTTTGGGTTGGAAATAGGATAATACCTCCGCTTGTACTTCCAGATCACGTAATGACGAGACAAATAGTGGCACAGGATTCAACTGTTGTTCGACTAAAGCTTGACAAAGTGCATCAATAGGTGATGTATTTCCCGCCAAATAATGAGCGCGATAAAACAAAATCCCCACTTTAGAGTTAGTAGTAAGCGCTTTAGCGCTTTCATCTCCCCACCCATAAACCCCCACACGCGGTATCGGTTTAGGAGGTAGAGGCTCATAGCTTCTTCCCAAGCACAAATCTGCTACAAATTTCAGGGCGTTGGTACAATTCTCTACACCTCCTTCAATAAAGTAGCGCCATAGCTGGTGAACGGCGGTTAACGGAATGGTAGAATGACTAATTAAATTGGGATCTGGGCGATCATCCCCTGGCAATAGGATTAAGTTAGCTCCTGTTTGTTGCACCATTGTTTGCACGACTTCCAATCCATAAGACCAGTATGCAGATCCACCCAAAAGCCGAATAATAATAACGTCTGCCTTCTCTAAAACCTGGTCGGAATAGGTATCAATCGTTAATTCCTGCTGCAATTGTAAGAGGTTAACGGCTCGAATCGCGGGAAAATCTGGGGGCAAATGAGCCATTGACGCCGCCAAGGTTTGAATATCAGTGTCAGCGGCTGTGATTAAAATAATCGGCGCAGGTGTCTGCTCAATAAAGATGACTCCTTCTGCTTGTGGATTCCATCCTCCCGGTGTCGCAGCAATCCGATGCATAGTCTTTTTAGAGATCCTGTGGTATTTTATGTGTATTCATTTAGGTTGGGACTGTATTGATTTTATGAGATTACCTAACTTTTTGGTCATCGGTGCAGCGAAAGCGGGAACTACAACAGTTTATCAATATCTCAAACAACATCCTCAAATTTATATGAGTCCTCGGAAAGAGCCGCATTTTTTCTCAAAAAATGGAACGAAAGATTATCCTATCCCTACTTTAGAGGATTATCAAGCTTTATTTCAAGGAGCCTCTGATGAAATAGCCATTGGTGAAGCCTCAACGAGCTACTTAACTCATCCTCAAGCGGCTGAACGTATACAATACCACATTCCCAACGCTAAGCTTATTGCTATCTTGCGTGATCCAGCTAATAGAACGTATTCCTTGTATATTATGCTGCTAATGCTTGGTGTGAGGAAGTTGTCCAGTTATACGCATCAGGAAATAATTGATAACTTTCATGACATTGTTAAAAAAAGATCGGGTTTGATAAGAGGAGGATTTTACTATAGCCATTTACAGCGATACTATAGCCTGAATAAAATATACAAAACATACGTGGATTTGCGAAACCAAAACTTAGAGCAACCGCCGAAACTGCCTCATGAAATACGTCAGCAGCTCATTGAGGTGTATCGGGAAGACATCTTGAAGCTACAAGATTTACTCCAAAGGGATCTTTCCATCTGGCTCCAGTAGGTAAGTGATAGCCGGGAGATGTGAACATAATACCTGCTGACAAAAGTTTACATCCTTTACAAAGTGATACAATAATGGATAGAGTATAAAATACTAAAAATTTTAATAAAGATGTTATAAATAAACCGCTATATCTTGGATAGCATCGAATAGAGGCTCAGCTTACACCAAATCAGGGGTGAAGCATTGTCACTTGCTCAAACTAACCAAACTCATGGCGATATTGGGGAATCCAAGATTTAGCCGAACGTTGCCATTGTCAATGTTCGAGCGGCTGCAAGAGTTATTGCAGCAGATGCAGGTAAAAGTTGGTAGGAAAGCTGTACTCTTGCGATCGCAGGACTTACCCATTGTATCCGTGGGTCTAGATCAACAGGTGCAACGATTTACGGTGCTGGTGTCTCCAGTGTTCCGCGCCTTGCTCATCGCGGCTGCAATCGAGTCACCGGGGGAAACTGAGACAAATGCTCATTCAAGCCTGTATCAGGTTGGGTTAACCTTTGAGTCAGACGCGATCGCAGATTTTCTCGACGGGCTCACTCAACGCTTCACCAACTCCCCCCAGATTTTCCATATTTTCCAACTTGCCCAAACCTATCCAGAACCGAACCAAGGGGATATCCAGAGTGAATTTACTCTGTTGTTGATGGATGTACTCAGTGCGAATCCGATCAGCAACGAACCCATCTATCCTTACTGTGAGGTGGGTCAACCCATTGAAGCAGCACTACGCCAACAGGTGGAACAGGAACGGCTGGTTAACCAGGTTACTACTCACATTCGCCAAAGTCTGGAGTTACCGGTTATCCTCTCCACGGCTGTCGATGAGGTGCGTCATTTTTTGAACGTGGATCGCCTATTAATCTATCAATTTGACGGTGATTTGGTTAACGTTAGCGAGGAGGGTAATAAAACCGAGGTTGACAATTCCACGGATGTTGCCGATCAATTCGAGAACGCCAAATCTCTAACTTCACCGCTTCCCTCACAACAGGATGAGGGTTGTGTCACCTATGAAGCCCGCTATTCGGATAAAATTGGTTCTGTCCTCAATTGGCGAGAGGAAAAGGACTGCGCCCTCCATATTCCTAACTGTCGCACCCGATATCACCAAGGATTTACTGGGGCGATTGATGATATTGAAGTCGCCTACAGCGATTCTCCCTGCTTACTCCAACTGCTGCGACAAACCCAAGTTAAAGCCAAGTTAGTCGCGCCGATTATCGTTCAAAATCGCCTGTGGGGATTACTGATTGCCCACCAATGTTTTGCACCCCGACAGTGGCAAGAAAGCGAAAAACTATTTCTCAAGCAAATTGCCGAACACCTGGCTGTTGCTATTTATCAGGCTCAACTGTATGCCCAACTGCACCAGCAAAAAAGTAACCTAGAACAGCGAGTGATTGAGCGCACCCAAGAACTTCGGGATGCGCTGCAAGCGACACAAGCCGCTAACTATGCCAAAAGTGAATTTCTAGCGGCGATGAGTCATGAGTTGCGAACGCCCCTGACTTGTGTGATTGGACTATCGGCAACATTATTGCGTTGGTCATTGGGGGAGGGAGGTAGCAAAACCGTATCCCTTGAGAAGCAACGGCGTTATTTAGAAACGATCCAAGAGAATGGGGAACACCTACTGGAACTGATTAACGATATTCTCGATTTTTCCCAATTAGAGGCGGGGAAAGCCGTTTTAAATATCAGCGAGTTTTCCCTGTGGTATCTTGCCCAGCAAACCTTACAATCCTTAAAAGAAAAAGCCCGGAGTAGCCAGATAGAATTAACCCTGGATTGGCAAGTCCCCACCCAAAAGGATCGCTTTCAGGCTGATCCACGCCGACTCCGGCAAATTTTGTTTAATTTATTGGGAAATGCGATAAAATTTACTCCGGCTGGTGGTCAAGTCACCATAAGAGGGTGGCGAGAACATAATCTAGCTGTATTTCAAATCGAAGACACGGGGATTGGTATTCCCCAAGAACAGATTCACCTGATGTTTCAAAAGTTTCAGCAGTTAGAGACAACCTATCAGCGTACCTACGAAGGTACAGGTTTAGGGCTAGCTCTGACCAAACAATTGGTCGAACTCCATGGCGGTACGATTGAAGTTGAATCCACTGTTGGAAAAGGCTCTATCTTTACCGTTTGCTTGCCTATCCAATCAGTTGTTTCAGGCGCAACCAAATCAGCCGCCCCATCGGGAAAGGGATCTCCGGTGCCAGGGAGTATCGTTTTAATCGAAAATAATGAAGCCAGTGCGACAGCCATTTGCGAAATTCTCACGGCGGCGGGTTATCATCTAGTTTGGCTGATCGAAAGTTCGACTGCCGTGAGGCAAATTGAACTGCTGCAACCCCATGCTGTGATTATGGATTGGCAGTTATCAGCAATGGACGGATATGAGATCAGCTATTATCTCCACCATAAGACTACGACAGCACACATCAAAGTTTTGGCTTTGATTACATCCTCACTCTCAGCCGATGAACAGCAAGATCTTAACGCCCTCGTTGACGATTACTTACCCAAACCCGTAGAACCTGCCCAGCTTTTGCAAAAAGTTGCCACATTGATGGCAATATAAAGTTGTCATTTGTCCTTGGTCATTGATACTTAGTTGTTGACTTAATCAATAAGGAGTGTAATAATGAGCGAATTTCTAGATTTTCTCAAACACAAGTATGCCTATGTAGCGATCGGGGAATTTAAGCCCGGTAAATTTGAAGAAGCCCAACAGCTTTATGAAGAAGCCGTCTCGACCTACACTCACGGATTCCAAGGGGCATACATGCTGCGAGAACCTGGAACGGATAAAGGAATTGCCGTTATCTTTTGGGATCATATCGAAGACATGGATGAAAATCAAAATGAGGCTTATCAACAGATTTTGGAGAAGATGTCTCATTTATTTATCAAGCCACCCACGACTACATTTTATGAAGTGTCTAGTCAAATACCGCCTTCTGTGAAAACAGCAGCAGAATAATCATGCTGCAACGAATCATTCTCAACGGCTTCAAGTCCATTAAAACGATGGATTTGGAGTTGCGCTCCTTAAATGTCTTGATTGGAGCCAACGGAGCAGGTAAAAGCAACCTGGTTTCGTTTTTTAAGCTGCTGAATGAGATGATGGCAGGACGACTTCAACAGGGTGTTTGGACCCCATCAGTTTTCTGATGGGACGTTGCGAGCTATATGCCTGACCACATTGCTCTTACAGCCAGAAGATGAACTGCCAGAACTGATTGTTGTTGATGAACCGGAACTCGGTCTTCATCCCTATGCTCTCAATGTTGTAGCTGCGATGTTTGGCAAGGCTTCGTATAATACACAAATTCTCATCAGCACCCAATCTAGTTCTTTTTTGGATAACTTTGAGCCTGAAGATGTCATTGTAGTAAATCGACAGGGTAAAGAGTCGCACTTTAAACGGCTAGATTCCACAGAATTGGCAGATTGGCTTGATGAATACAGTTTTGGGGAAGTTTGGGAGAAAAATGTTATTGGGGGAGGACCCCATTAATGGTTCGTCTCTACCTATTTGCTGAAGGATCAACTGAGCAAACATTTGCCGATAATATCCTAAAACCACACCTGGCTAACTATGGCGTTTTTCTGGAAAAAATTGTGCTTATTGCCCATGCTCGAAAAAAGGGAGAAGTACATCGCGGTGGCGGTAGAAAGTATCAGCCGATGAAGAAGGAGGACGAATGACTAAAAACCAATGATATAAACAAAATTATTCATTCATATTGCGGTAAGTTGCCACCGCTGACGGAGAAATCCGGTTTAGATAGCGGAAAATCCAATATTTAATCACCGAATCGAGAATAACCGGAAACGTGGCAATGAACAAAAAGATAAAATCATGATTTTCGGGAATACCAAAATGTCGCGAAATTCCGGCCAGAATCACTTCCCAACCGTGGGGAGAGTGAAATCCGACAAACATATCGGTAAACAAAATAATGATAAAGGCTTTGGCGCTATCACTGAGTCCGTAGACAATATCATCAATAAAGGATTTTAGAACCACAAAATCGGCTTTGCTGGTCACAATAACTCCCGCAAAACAAAGTAGAGAAATTAAGTCGGAAAAAATATTCTTAATCGCATCAGAACTGCGATATCGATAAGCTTCAGCTAGCTCTTCGGCTTTTGTCCTCAGCTGTTCTTCCATTTCTTCCGAGGATAACTGAGGCGCCATTCCCAATAAACTTTTAAAGTGCAGTTCCTCTTCAAACCGCTGGAGTTCTATGAAGGCTTCTTCCTTCATGTCGATGTTTAAGAAAATACCGGGTTCATTTTCTGGGCGAAAGGAGTCAACAATGGGTCCAACGACGAAAGTTTTAGCAACCTGATGGGCTAAAATGGGAATAATGATCAGTGTTAAAATAAACTTGATCGAAATTAAGGTTTTGTCTCGAGACGTGCGAAACTTTTTGACAACTTCCTCTTCGGCTTTGGGATCAAGTTCCCGCTGAAGTCGATTGACCGTTCGCAGAATTGACCGAGGCACAACACCGGTTTTATCCGATACAGTTTCTAATGCCTCATTTGGGGGATTAACCCTAACCTGCTTCAACTTTGATAGGTCTTTGGCATTGGCTGTAGGTCTGGCATTGCCGTTGGGTTGAGCAACTTGATTGGTGGAGAGTGGAATTAATGAAAGGGAGGATGGATCGGGTTCTGAATACCGTTTTAAAATTTGATCAATAAAGTTTAGTTTTTCGATTATAATGGCTTGCCTTTCGGTTAATTCTATGTAATCATACCGGTCTAAGTTGTCTGGAGAACCGAGTAATCCATTCATTTTTGTCGGTTCAGAAATCCGAAAAATTGACCGACTGGTTCTAAATTCTTGTAAGCGAACTCTAATGGTATTTAAGTATTTCTTTAAGTCAGCTTCAAAATATGAAATAACACTATCACTATGTTGACTGGAGCCAGAATCAATTTTTTGCCCATTAAAATGCTCATCTTCAATCGATTTAATGGTTAACGCAGCTTTGTAAGCTTGATCTAAGGCTCTTTCGGGTGTATCCGAGAACCATTGGTTAGCCAGACGTAAAATAGAGGGTAGTTTCATCGAAATGGCTAAAAATCTCAATAAAAAATATTCTGGAGCAATCCTGGCTCTCAATTGAGTCAGAATGAATATAGTCTACTGTAGGTGGTATAGTAGCAGACTCATCCTAGGAGAACTCGTGGTTTCCGATTCAATTTGGATTAGTGGTGGCACTCGCACGGGCAAAACAACTCGCTTGGTGACTCTGTTTCGCCAATGGGTGGAAGCAGGATGGGGTAGATCGCGTCAGTTATCCTCTCCCATTGTCCGCAAAAAGCGGCGCGATCGCTATCAGACGCCAGCTCTTTTAATTTTGGCAGCAAATGCTGATAATCGTCGAGAGTTGACAGATCGCCTCACCACTACATTACAGGGGCGTTATCCAGTGCGTTGTCAGACACCCTTGGGATTCTTTCAGGACGAAGTGATTCTATTTTGGCCCCTTTTGATCCAACGGTTAAATCTCAGAGCCCAGTTTCCCCTGCGCTTGCGCCCAGAAACGGAACAGGATTTAGCTATGCAGTTGTGGCGTCCCCAACTCGAATCAGGATTGATTCAGATACCGGGAACCAATGAGTCGGTTCGGGTGCGACGTCTGTTGGATTTGTTACAGTTAGCCGCCCTGAGTGGGACTCGTATTGAAGAGATTCCCAAAATTCTAGAACAGGGAGTGGTGGAACTCGAAGCCACCCCGGATCAATGGGAATTGATTGGTAAACTGCTGTTGGATTGGCGGCGCTGGTGTCTAGATAAGGGGTTGTTGACATACAGTCTGATTTGTGATCTCTATTGGCGGGAAATGTTAGCCGATTCCACTTATCAGCAGTATTTGACCCAGCGTTATCGGGCGATACTGGCAGATGATGTAGATGAGTATCCCGCGATCGCGCGTGATTTGTTTGATGTACTCTTAGATCAGGGCGTCGTGGGGGCGTTTACCTATAATCCTCAAGGTCAAGTGCGTTTAGGCTTAAACGCTGATCCGGATTATTTGTCAGGATTAGCCTCCCGATGTCAAGTGGAATCCTTACCGACACACCCGAATGATTCCTTGGCTGATGGGTTATCGCCGATGGCGGTAGACCTGCTCAACGACCCTATGGTATTGTCAGACTTACCTGAGTCTTTGCAGTCACTGCAAACTACGTCCCGCGCTCAGTTGTTGCGCCTAACCGCCGAGGTGATTATAGATGCGGTGAAGTCGGGACAAGTGGAACCAGGAGATATTGCGATAATTGCACCCGGATTAGACGCGATCGCACGGTATACTCTGACGGATATTCTCACCAAACAGGGAATTCCTATAGAGCCTCTGAATGAACAGCGCCCTCTGATTAGTTCCCCCTTAATTCAGGCATTATTAACCCTGTTAACCCTTGTGTATCCAGGATTAGGGCGCTTAGTGGATCGAGAGGCGATCGCACAAATGCTAGTGGTTCTCAGTCGCCCACCTGAACCCGTGGCTACGGCTGAAGCCGACTCCCCCCTTCCCAATCCCTATATTGACCCCGTGCGGGCGGGTTTACTCGCAGATTACTGCTATTCCCCTGATCCCGAAGCCCCCCGCTTATTACCTGTGGAAGCCTTTGCTCGTTGGGATCGCTTAGGACATCGGGCGACAACGGCTTACACTCAGATTCAGCAGTGGTTAGAGGGACAACGAGAACAACAACAACAACGCCTGATTCCTTCCTGTGTGGTTATTCTTGATCGCGCCATCCAGAAATTCCTGTGGAATGGATCTAATCTACCTTACGACCAAATTTCCGCTTTACGGGAACTCATGGAAACCGCCCAACATTATTGGGAAGTAGATGGACGATTGCGGAAAATCCCTGCTAACACTACTGATGAGGAAATAGCCCGGGGGGGAACACCACCACAGGCGACAATTTCTCAATTTATTCAATTATTGCGTCGGGGGACAGTCACAGCCAATTCCTTTCCCGTTCGTCGTCTCTCAGCTACAGCGAATTCAGCCGTTACCCTAGCCACCATTTTCCAATATCGCGCCGCCCGTGGCTATCACCGTTGGCATTTTTGGTTAGATGCGGGATCTCATCTTTGGAGTCAGGGAGGCGCCGCGACATTATTTGCAGCGCCCTTATTTCTCAAGGATTGGTTTGGACAGCCTTGGACAGAAGCCGATAAAATCAAAGCGGATGAAGAACGCCTGCAGCGAATTTTACAGGATTTGTTAGGGCGAGTTCGCGATCGCTTGTATTTGTGCCATAGTGATTTAGCTGTCAATGGGACAGAACAAACCGGTCCGTTGTTAACCTTAGTTCATTCCTCAATAGAGTTAACGGCACAGTCAGTGAGTCATTAGGGACACCTTTTGTTGACACTCCCCCTTTTAGAAAAAGTGGGATTCTGCGGAACTCACATTCCACATATCCTGAGAAAACAATTCTAGCTGTCTTCCCAGGTTCCCAGGCACACGACGTTTACCCTTGCGGGTGTCGTGTTTTCTCCTTTTAGGCACTGTTAATTCAGTGCTGGGCGTTTCAAACAGGGTTAACTGCTTGGGTTTCGCCGAGTCCCGACGTACCTTTTTTGTTACTAATTTCAAGCTATATTCAACAACGGCTTTACGCTTGATATTTCGCGCAGCTTGCTTATCGGCATGGTCGAAATGTCCACATTCGGTACAGATAAACCGCTCTCTGTCCCGGTTTGCTTTATCGATATGACCACAGGCACTGCACTCTCTGGATGTATTCCGTGGGTTCACTTTGAGCAAGACCTTTCCCGACTTTTCAGCCGTGTACTGAATCTTTTTGATTAACTCTCCCCATGAAGCATCCAAGATGGAACGATTTAGACCCCGCTTGGCTGATTGACCATTGGGCAGAAAGCGTCCAGTCCCTTCATCTGGCTTGGGTTTACACCGCCTCACCATTCCTTGAATGTTGAGGTCTTCTATTACAACAGCGTCGGCTTTCTTGACCAGTTTATTGGCAACCTGCCACTGGTAGGCACTTCTGCGCTTCCTGACTTTACTGTGTAGCTTGGCTACTTCAGCAGCCCGTTTCTTACGGTTAGAGGAACCCTTCTTAGTCCGACTGACACGCCGTTGGCGAATCTTCATGGTTCGCTTAGTCTTCTGGTTGGTAGCAAACCTTGGATTAGGAATATCACTCCCATCAGAACAATGCACCAACTTAGTTAAACCCATGTCCAGCCCAACCGCCGTTTTTACTTCGGATGTTGGTCGAGGGGTAGCCATTGGGACTGACTTGTCCACCATCCGCACACTTATGAACCATCCATCGGTTCGGCGACGAATTGTAACGCTTCTAACGGCAAACCCATCAGGGATAGGACGAGAATTGAAAAAGCGCATCCAGCCAATTTTAGGCAGATAGACCAAAATCCCTTTAAACTTAACTCTGCCAGGTTTATATTCAAACGACCGGAAATTACTGCGGTTTTTGAATGCCGGAAAACCCCGCCCATCAAAGAAGTTTTTATAGGCAGTGTTTAATCGGGCAATGTTACGTTGCAACACGTCCGAGTCTATTGATTTATACCAAGGACGGGCAGCTTTCAGGTCTACCAGTGCGGCATCCTGAATCGTGCCAGCATTTCGTTTTTTGCCGTTGTTTTTCCATGGATTACCTGTTGCACCATTCTTAACGATGCAGCAGGTTAATGGGTAAGCCTCGGCTTTAGTCCTTAAGCTACAGTAAGCTCCCTGGATAAAAGAGTAATGATAGGTTTCAATTCGGTCAGCCAAGCACCAGTTGTATGTCGCTCTAAGCATATCGAGCCACGACTGCATCTTGGCAGATTGGCTGCCAGATGGACGCAGTTTGTAGACGTAGCTTAAAATCATAGATGGCTAAACACTGTCGCCAGCTCTAAGCTATCAACAAGATAATCATAGCATGATTTGACTGATATGCAGCAGTACAGAAAAAGCAACCACTCGGTTTCTATGGTCAATTATCACTTAGTTTGGACGCCAAAACGACGAAAAAAGGTGTTGACTGGAGACGTAGAAAAGCGATTACGAGATATTATTTGGGAGGTTTGCCAAGAAAAAGAGTGGGTGGTTATAGCCTTGGAGATTATGCCTGATCATGTTCATCTGTTTGTCAATACTCCACCAAAAGTAGCTGCCCATCAAGTCGTCAAGGCTATCAAGGGCAGAAGTTCCCGATTGCTAAGACAAGAGTTTCCAATACTTTTAAAGCTTCCTTCCCTGTGGACTCACTCGTATTTTGTCTCTACCGCTGGCAATGTTAGCAATACAACAGTTAGACGTTACATCGAAAACCAAAAAAATGACGGCGAATTCATTCGCCGCGTCGGACTTCATCCCCCGACTGAAGTGCGGGGGCTTCCGTCCTCCCGTACTTTACCTGTGAACCGCAAACGATGAACCAAAATTTAACTGAACATACCGAAGGCGAAGCCACATTTAAAGTTGGTCATGCATTCTATCGCCCCTCAACGCAAGTGGTGCGAGATTTAGGCGTTTTGGCGGCGGCGATTTATAAGTCCCAAAGGGGTGGTTTGCGAGTGATTGATGCGATGAGTGGCTGTGGGGTGCGTTCCCTGCGCTATCGGTTGGAGAGTCAAGCCGATTGGATATGGGTGAATGAAGCAAACCCAGAGCTGAACTTGATTCTACAGCAAAATTTAGCCGGCGCGATCGCAACCCATACTGCCACCCTAACCCATCTCGACGCCAATCAAGTCTTTTTTGAATGCTATAACCGCCGAGATTACTACGATTTCATCGATGTCGATTGCTTTGGTTCCCCTACCCCCTATCTCGATACCAGCCTCTGGGCGCTGAAACTGGGGGGACTTCTCTATCTCACCAGTACCGATGGGCGCAAGTTGACAGGTCATGCTTCAGAAAGTAGTTTAGGCATTTATGGGGCGTATCCCCGCAACCATCCCGCCGCCCAGGAACAAGGATTGCGACTGGTAATTGGTAAACTCCAGCAGCAAGCCATCGCCAAGGGTTTGGGGATTACGCCGATATTCTCCCTGTTTACAGGTCAAACCTATCGCCTGATGGTGCGTTTGGTCAAATCTCAGCCGTTGACGTTGCAAAATTACGGTTTTCTGGGTTACTGTCATCACTGCGGTAATTATCAAACTGTGTCCTGGCGTCAGTTAGGGCGCTCCTTTTGTGATCATGACCAAAAATCCCTCACCCTGAGTGGTCCACTGTGGCTGGGAATGTTGCATAATAAATCTTGGTTAAAGCAAATGAGAGTATTAGCACATCACTGGCAATGGTCTAAACGGGTACAACTCCTCACTCTCATGGAAGCTGAAGCCGATTTCCCGCCCTACTTTTATACCTTGGCAGAAATCGGACGCCGAGGACGCTTAGATATTCCCAAACGAGAGTATCTGATTCAAGTGTTGCAAGCTAGAGGGTTTCACGCTTGTGCCACTCATATTACACCGGGAGCGATTAAAACCAACGCGGATATTCACACTTGTATTACCGCAGGGCAAAAAAATGATCAAAATCCTCCCCCTAAGGAAAAATCTTAACTTTTCTAAAGTTTCAATTAATAGTGGCGCTGGAGTATAACACTCCCTTGAAGCAAGATGTTATCTTGGAAATCACCTGATCTATAAGTTCTTGAAAACACTACCTTGAGAGGCTTCTCACCACGATGACTGCCATTTTAAAGGTTGGCGACCAAACCATCACGGCTGAAGAAGTAATTCCCCTGTTAGCCAAATATCAATTACTCCCTCAGTTATTGCGAGAAATCATTATTGATCAAGCCATTGCCACCGTACATTGTACCCCAGAAGAAAAAACGGCTGCCTGCGAGCAGTTCTATGCTAAAAATCAGCTAACTTCCGAGGAAGAGCGTCAAGCTTGGCGTGACCGTCAAGGCGTAAGTCCTGAACAAGTTGAAGAGTTAGCGGTTCGGGGGCTAAAACTGGAAAAATTTAAACAGGAGACTTGGGGACATAAGATCGAGTCCTATTTCCTCAAGCGCAAAGGACGATTAGATCGGGTAATTTACTCCCTAATTCGGACAAAGGAGGCGGCTATTGCCCAAGAACTCTATTTTCGTATCCAAGAAGGAGAACAGTCGTTTAATGAACTAGCGCGAGATTATTCCCAAGGACCTGAGGCGCAAACGGGCGGATTAGTAGGACCGGTGGAACTGAGTACACCCCACCCCACCTTGGCGCAAATGTTAACCGTTAGCCAACCCGGTCAACTTTTGCCCCCCACCCGCTTGGGCGACTGGTTTATTGTAATTCGTTTAGAAAAGTTTTTACCCGTTCAACTAGATGATGCGATGCGTCAGCGACTCCTGGAGGAAATGTTTACCACCTGGTTACAAGAACAACTGCGACAACAGATATCCTTTGGCACACCCGTTCAATCCTAAACCCTGTAGAGACGTAGCATGCTACGTCTCTACAATGCTATTCCCTGAGGCTTGCCCATGACCTACACTAAAACAACAATTCCGGATTTTCTGGCGGATATATTTCCCTTCAATCAATTTGAAGCCTCGACGCTAACTAAGTTGTCAGAAAAAAGTCAACTGTTGCGCTATCGTATGGGTCAACCCATCCTGGTGCGAGAAAAAATGCCCTCTCAGATATCAATTATCTATGAGGGAAAAGCGCGTCTTTTAAGTTACGAACAGACCACCCAAAAACCGGTCACCCTGGACTTGTTGAAACCGGGCGCGATTCTGGGTTGGGTGAGTCTGATGCGAGGTATCCCTTGTGAAACCGCAATTGCCTCCACGGAGTCGGTCTGCTTAACTATACCCACGGGTCAGTTTTTAGCCCTGATGGCACAGGAACCCACCGTTACCGCTGCGTTCCAAAACCGTTGCAGTATCCTCGAAGCTTTCGAGTTAATCGGTGCAGAGTTAGTCCGCCAAGCCAGTGGGATCACAAATCTTAAAGAACTTGCCCAAAACGCTTACCAGGATGCCCAGGTGCGTTACCTCTATCCCATGACCGACGCCAGCGAACTCCTGACGCCTGACCGGGTGTGGTTTGTCAGTGGGGGGAGTGTCGTCCGAGATTTTCCGGTGGGGAGTCGTCTGTCTCAAGAGGCAATTTCTCAGGGGCTAGATATCCAAGGGTCTACCCCAGCCAGAATTATTGGGTTTCGCGAATCGGATTTAGTCGGGGAAACTCAAACCGAACCCCCCACCACCCCAGTTACGGTAATTGACACACAGACTCCCCTAACCACCGACGATGACCCGTGGCTGGATGATGATCACGATAGCATCCCTTATGCCCCCGATAAGCCGCCAGAATCGACAGAGGATGCAGACCAAACCTCCCAAAAACACCGCAAATATCCCCATGTCCGAGGGAAAGGACCCCTGGATAGTACCGTAGCCTGTTTCCAAATGCTGAGTAAGCATTTAGAGATGCCCTTTCGCCGTGATGTGATTCGTCGGGTACTCAATGATCAGATGCAGCGAACTGGGGGTCTTTCCTTGCCCCTGTGTGGTGCGGTGGCGGATTTAATCGGCTTACATGCCCAATTGGTGAATGTACCGCCCCAATCGCTCAATCGCCTGCAAACCCCCGCCCTCGTCCCTTGGTATGAAGGTTTTGCTGTTCTCTATGAAGCCAAGCCCCGGGAACTGGTGCTGGGTGTGCCGGAACTAGGGATTGTCCGCCGCAAACCTGCCGATTTACTCGATAGTTTACCGAAACCAGAAACTGAAGACGGGGAGTCGCCCGCCGCGATTCCGGTGCTGCTGGTACAACGGACGAAGCACACCCAGCAGCAACGCTTTGGCTTGCAATGGTTTCTCCCGTCTCTGGTGCGCTACCGCCAGGTCTTAATCTTGGTGTTTATCGCCTCCTTTTTTGTGCAGCTATTTGGACTGGCGAATCCGTTGATGATCCAGGTGATCATCGATAAGGTTATTGTGCAGAACAGTATTGATACACTACATGTGCTGGGGTTTTTCCTGGTAATTATTGCCATTTTTGAGGCATTATTAACCAGTTTCCGGACCTATCTATTTGTGGATACCACGAACCGGATTGACATGCATCTGGGTTCGGAGATTATTGACCACTTAGTCCGCTTACCGTTGCGGTATTTTGAAAAGCGTCCAGTGGGGGAACTGGCGAGTCGAATTAATGAGTTGGAAAATATTCGTCAGTTTCTCACGGGAACGGCGTTGACGGTGGTGTTAGATGCGGTGTTTTCCGTGTTGTACATCGTGGTCATGTTTATTTATAGTTGGGTGCTAACAATTGTCTCGTTGGCGATTATTCCCTTATTTGTGTTGTTAACCGTCATTGTTTCGCCGATTGTCCGTCGCCAACTGCGGGTTAAAGCTGAACGGAACGCCCAGACGCAATCCTATTTAGTCGAAGTCATGTCTGGGATTCAAACGGTAAAAGCGCAAAACATTGAGTTGCGAACGCGCTGGCAATGGCAGGAACGCTATGCCCGGTATGTATCGGCGGGGTTCAAGACGGTGCTAACCTCCACAACGGCGGGTTCAGCGAGTAATTTCTTGAATAAACTCTCGGCGTTGTTAGTGCTGTGGGTGGGTGCTTATCTGGTTTTGGATGGACAATTAACCCTGGGGCAATTAATCGCGTTTCGGATTATTTCCGGCTATGTTACCAGTCCCTTACTCCGATTAGCCCAACTGTGGCAAAATTTCCAAGAAACGGCGCTATCTTTAGAACGGTTAAGTGATATTGTGGATAGCCCCCAAGAAGCGGATGAGGCGGATCGCTTAAATATTCCCATGCCTGCGATTAAAGGGGAAGTGGAGTATGAAAATCTTTCCTTCCGCTTTGGTACGAGTGGTCCTTGGCAATTAACCAATATTAACCTGCATTTTCCGGCGGGCGTATTTGTCGGGATTGTCGGTCAAAGTGGTTCGGGTAAGAGTACATTAATGAAACTTTTACCCCGCCTCTATGATATTGATTCAGGGCGAATTCTGATCGACAACTACGATATCTCCAAAGTTGAACTCTATTCCCTGCGTCGTCAAGTGGGAATTGTACCCCAGGATAGTCTGCTGTTTGATGGTACGGTACAAGATAATATTGCCCTGACCAATCCCGATGCTAGCGCCGAGGAAATCATTGAAGCCGCCAAGGTAGCCGCCGCTCATGATTTTATTATGGGGTTGTCCAGTGGTTACAATACAAGAGTGGGGGAGCGAGGATCATCGCTATCAGGGGGACAACGCCAGCGGATTGCCATTGCCCGCACGGTACTGCAAAATCCGCGACTTTTAATTCTAGACGAAGCTACCAGCGCCCTCGACTATGACACCGAACGACAAGTTTGTTTAAATTTAATTGAAGCCTTCAAAGGACGCACTGTCTTTTTCATTACCCACCGTTTAACTACCATTCGCAACAGCGACATCATTTTAATGATGGATAAAGGGTCAGTCGTTGAACAAGGAACCCATGACGAACTGATGGCAATGCAAGGGCGCTACTACTGCCTCTATCAACAGCAAGACGCTCAACTTTAATGGTCATTCGTCTTTTGTCATTCGTCTTTTGTTTTTTCCAAGTGCCCACTATGACAAAAGTTGTTTGACTCTAAACAGTGACTCAATAAGCAATGACCAATGACGAAGGACTAATACTATAATGAATCAACGCAACGGATCTAAAGCCAGCCAACCCGTCGCCATATCGCCTTCCCAGTCGGTGAAAACCGCAACCAAAGCCGGAACGACTCGTCGGACGAATAAACCCCCGGAATTTGATCAACCCGTAATTTTACAACAATCTCCCCTGTGGCCCCGAATGATTGTCGTAGCGATTATTGGCGTGACAGCATTAAGCGTCGGTTGGGCTTGTGTGGCGCAAATCGAAGAAGCCATTCCCGCCCAAGGGAAACTCGAACCCAAAGCGGCTGTCAAGGAAGTGCAAGCCCCCCAGGGTGGGGTTGTCGGGGTGGTGGACATTGAAGAAGGCGATCGCGTCGAAAAAGGGGATACCCTGCTCACCTTTGACCAAACAGCGGCTCAAGCTCAATTTAAATCGCTCCAGCAAATTCGCGCCGCTTTGATCCAAGAAAATCAATTTTATCAAGCTCAGATGACGGGCAAAGCCGTTGCCATTGACCCGGAAAATCTGCCCGAGAAACTCCCCCCCCAAATTGCCTCACTCACCAAAAATCGGGCGGCTTTAGTGGAAGAAAAGAACTACTATCAAGCCCAACTCACCGGAGATCCTACCGGTTTAACCTTGGCACAACGGCAACGCCTACAGGCAAGCCAAAACGAGTATAACTCTCGCGTCGCGGCGGCGGATTTAGAAGTCGAACAACTCGACCGACAACTGACTCAAACCCAAATCCAACTTGCCGATGCCGTACAAGTGTTAGCGCTTAATCGAGAAATTACCGATCGCCTAGAGAATCTGTGGCAAGAGGGCGCATTCGGGGAACTGCAGTATCTGCGTCAGAAACAAGACACTGAAAGCAGCGCCGCTGAGGTAGAGCGTCTCAAGAAAGAACAGGAACGGTTAGACAAAGCAATCGAGCAAGCCCAGGAACGTAAACAAAACACCATGGCGCTCTCGGAAGAAGAACTGCGAACGCTGATTGCTCAAAACGAACAACGGATTGCCGAAATTGACAGCCAACTCACCAAAATTATTGTTGAAAATCAAAAACGCCTCCAAGAAATTGAGAGTCAACTCAGCCAAACGCAGTTAACGTTAACCTATCAAAAATTACAAGCGCCTGAAAGTGGCAAAGTCTTTGACCTCAAAGCCCATACCGGATTTGTCGCCAACACCAGTGAGCCTGTGGTGAAAATCGTACCGGATGATACCCTTGTTGCCAAAGTTTATATCACCAACAAAGACATTGGTTTTGTCAACGAAGGAATGCCCGTGGATGTCCGAGTTGATTCTTTTCCCTATAGCGAATTTGGAGATGTCAAAGGCGAGTTAGTCCAGATTGGTTCTGATGCTTTACCCCCTAATGAAGTCTACCCATTCTACCGTTTTCCAGCGGAAATTCGCATGGATAGACAAACAATATTAATCAACGGCAAAGAAATTCCCTTGCAATCAGGGATGTCGGTGAGTACCAATATCAGGGTACGCAAGCGTCCTGTGATTAGTATCTTCAGCGACTTGTTTATGCGGAAAATTGATAGTGTGAAAACTGTACGATAAAAAGTTTTGAGTTTTGAGAAGGTTGTAGGGGCGGGTTTCACTATTAAGGTTTTTTGCCACCCGGATGTGACTAAACCCGCCCCGACTAAATTCAAAGAGCGATCCCTGGCGCTACTATGGGAGGCAGAACTTTCCTAAAAGCATTCCCTTCTCAAACCTGGGAACGAGGAGGAGGCTAAGGAACGAGGCAAATGACCTAAGACAAATGACGCATGAGTTACTGCATCAACCTCACCTGTCAGTCTCCCCAAAACCATAATGGGACTAGGGTTTGCCAAAGCTGTGGGGCAAAATTACAGCTAGGCGATCGCTATAGACCCATTCGCCAAATTGGTCAAGGGGGTTTCGGCAGAACCTTCTTGGCGGTAGATGAATATAAACCCTCGAAACCTTATTGCGTAATTAAACAAGTTTTTCCCCAGGTTCAAGGGAGTCAAAACAGGCAAAAAGTTACAGAACTCTTTGAACAAGAAGCCGTGCGCCTAGATGAATTGGGTAAACATCCCCAAATTCCGGAACTCTTGGCGCATTTTGAAGCAGAGGGCTGTCAATATTTGGTGCAAGAGTTTATTCCGGGGCAAACTTTAGCCGAAAAACTGGCGCAAGCGGGTAGCTTTGGTGAAGCTCAAATTATTGACCTGTTGCAGGATTTATTACCCGTCTTACAATTTATCCACAACCAACAGGTGATTCATCGAGATGTTAAACCCGAAAATATTATTCAACGTCTTCCCTCTTCATCGTCTCAACTGACTCAAATTCCCACGACGGCTGCTGCGCCAAAACTGGTACTGGTGGATTTTGGCGCGTCCAAGTTTTCCCCTAGAACCGCCTTATCTGTTACCGGAACAATTATTGGGAGTGCAGGATATACCGCCCCGGAACAAGCCGCTGGGAAAGCCGTATTTGCTAGTGATATCTATAGTCTAGGTGTCACTTGTATTCACCTTTTAACCCAAACTGATCCCTTTGAACTCTATTCCTTCGATGACGGAGTTTGGATATGGCGAGACGTTCTGAAAACTCCCATCAGTGAACGATTAGGTCGAATTCTGGATAAAATGCTGCACGGTGCGACGAAGCAGCGTTATCAGTCGGCGACAGAGGTTCTTCAAGACTTAGAGGCGATGACGAATCCGTCTTCCTTATCCCTGTCTAAGACAGCGTCTTTTCTTCCTATCAGAACAGAAATTATTGTCGCTAAACTGGGTGACGCTGATTATCGACGTATCCGGGATGCGATTAAACAGGCGGAACCTCAGACACGCATCGTGGTGCGCCCGGGTTTCTATCGGGAAAGTTTAGTAATTGATAAGGACGTTGAAATTGTCGGCGAGGGACAACCAGAGGATATTATAATCGAAAGTCGATACCAACCTTGTCTGCAAATTCAGACCGAACAAGCCGTGATTCGGGGGTTAACCCTGCGCCATCAGGATTGGTTTAATCTGCAACAGGCAAATGGGATGGGGCGTCTGGTGAGTGAACCGTTGCTGAAGCCTTATGGGATTGATATTCCTCAAGGACAATGCATTCTGGAAGGTTGTACTATACTATCCAACGGGATTGCCTGTATCTATATTCATGGCGCGATCGCGAATCCGCAAATCCGCCATTGTCAGATCCAGGGAGGGGCGATGTATGGGATTTTGGTGAGTCAGAAGGGTCAGGGATTAATAGAACACTGTACCCTATCGGATCATCATACAGGCGTGTATATCCTCAAAGGCAGTCATCCGACTCTACGGCACTGCAAAATTTCTAGAATGCAGCAAGATGGCGTATTTATTGGTTCTGATTGTAAAGTGATCTTAGCCGCTTGCGATATTGCTGGAAACGGGGGAGTCGGCGTCACGATTCAAAAAGAGGGTAATGCTAAGATTTGGCAATGTCAGATTAATCGGAATCAAGCACAAGGAATTTATGTGGAATCAAATGGTGCAGGTCCGATTGAGGCGTGTGATTTAAGTGGGAATCGGGGTGGGGCGTGGTATATTGCGTCCCAGTGTTCCGTCAATCGGAATGGAAATCGAGAGTAGAAGACGCGCCATATTCATGCAGCAAGCCATTACCTCTTGCTTTTTGCTTTCCCTGCTTCCCTTAAAAGGGCGGGTTTAGTCAAGCTATCCGACATCAACAGAACGTTATCTGTTAAACCCGCCCCTACACCCCCTATTCCCTACCCCCACCACAAAACTTATTCAGCTTTCCCCTAAGTTTCGTAAGAACGCCCGCCTCTAGACAGCGCAGTTGCCAAGGCGATTCCGGGTAAGGTGATCACGATAGCCCAAGGCGATCGCAACCAGTCTAGCTGTGCTTCTTTTCGGTGATAAGACTTATACTTGCTATAGCTACAGGCTTGGGCAGAACTGGCTGAACTTAGCGCCACACCTGCTGCGATCGCGCTCGTTGCCAAAATAGCGGCGACTACTACTTTAGGTTTCATCATTTTAACTAAATCTTAAAGGAGTTTGCTGGAATCCGTGTTTGCACCCAACTTGTCTAGATTTTATCGCGGTTTTCACTAAATTAGATCCCCGACTTGTTCAACAAATCGGGGATCTGAGGGAATGTTGGCAGAGGTTTAGGGATTAATAGAGATTGTCCTTAAACCAATGCTGATGTTTTATCCGTCTATAGGTCACTTCTGTGATCCTGTGGACGCCATTGATCTGAATGCCTAGATTCAACAGCATCTCCCAACCTTCACCTAAAAGATTCAGTCCCAGTAATTCTCCTTGATTAAAGCAAATACTGTGTTCTTGAAACTTACTTAATTCGATCAGTTTCCCATTCCATACTAAAGACTCTAAAAGTATGGACTTCGTATTATTTCCGTTCAGGAAAGAATCCGAGTAACTAAATGTCCCTCTACCAACTCCACGCACCTGAAACTCATAGCAGAGGGCATCACGTGAGCCAAACTTGGTATTAACTTTGGCTAAGAGCTGGGAATTGCTAGGGGTAGCAACAGAAACAGTTGAGTAATTTTGATTCATTGGAAGTCTATAGGTAAAGGACAATCCTCTTGCTTCAGACAACACCCGGTCAAGCTTGAGTATTTACAATTCTATGTATTGCGCTTAATTAATATTTATAACATTCCGTTTACAAACTGTCTAGCATTCTCATGAAAATTGATGATAATTTTCAGAAAATCGGTCAATTAATTAATTTTTAATTGTAAAATTAAGCTGGGGTAAATTCATTTCTGTAAATATATTAAAAAAGATAAATTTAAGCCGCAAAGGTTTAGTCACAAGCCGTAATGCGCTAATCTGAATGAAGAGTGTACATGCAACCTACTTCCACCCAGCGATCTCTCACGCTTGGGTTTCTTTTTTGCCACCTGGCGCGATCGCGAAATATCCGATTCATATTTTTGTAGGTGTCAAGATATACCTGTAGAGACGTTGCATGTAACGTCTCTACAAGGTTTTTGCGGTTGGCATAAAAGGGGATAGTCAACCCGGAACCCGGATTGGGTAAGCGTAAGCTGACTGATTATGGCTTAACGGGTTTAACTGGAAAACACAGTAAGTTCTGCGCCAAAAATATCAGTGGATTGAGCCGCCACAGTCTGAACATCAACATTATGAAGCGTTGCCATAATC
Source organism: Coleofasciculus sp. (assembly GCF_046565525.1). Classification (NCBI taxonomy): domain Bacteria; kingdom Bacillati; phylum Cyanobacteriota; class Cyanophyceae; order Coleofasciculales; family Coleofasciculaceae; genus Coleofasciculus; species Coleofasciculus sp. Next base: position 27,592 of record NZ_JBKHUP010000098.1, read on the forward strand.
GAACGATGAGCTAAACCGATCATTGTATTATTACCTTGTCCGATCAAAACCACGCCGCGTAGATCGGAGAGTCCCAAGTCAATTTGATCTTGATAGGGGTTAAAGTTATTAATCTCACTAGATCCCCACATTTCTAAGCCAATGGTATCCTGTCCACCACCCAGCCAGATTTGATTTTGACCTATACCTGCATTAATGAAATCATCACCTGAACCACTATAAATAATGTCATTTCCATCTCCGGTATTAATCGTATTTACCCCTTCACCCGCGTAGATGGTATCATCACCCGATCCCGTGGTAATCCAATCAGCAGCCGAACCGCCATAAATCAGGTTATCGCCGCCTCCAGCATCAATTATATTTTCCCCTTCATTGGCATAAATCGT
>NZ_JBKHUP010000099.1:0-27553 GCF_046565525.1 Coleofasciculus sp.
TGTTGTCTGGAGACAACACTGTTGCGTCATGATCACGCCTGTTGTCTGGAGACAACACTGTTGCGTCATGATCACGCCTGTTGTCTGGAGACAACACTGTTGCGTCATGATCACGCTCGTCGTCGATAGTCTGGGTACAGTGAATTCCTTTACCCTTGATGGTGACGTTGACTTGTATCAAATCCATATCAATGAAGCCCTTGGTATCTAGTTCCCTGAGGGCGCGGCTGATGGTTGAACGGTGTACGGTTTTGGTAGGGGTTGAAAGCTGACGGGCGACTTCGGCGATTGAGAGGTCTAAGCCTTCCCCGTAAGGATCGAGAGTTCGGATGAAATACAGCACATCTCGCTGGGCGGGAGTGAGTTCGTGGCACGCTCTCAGCCATTCGCTGTACTGTAAAGGGTAAAACTTCCCCTGAATTTTGGCTTGTGTCATGATAGAAGTGGTTGAATTAATTGTGTTGAAGTCGAGGTGAGATAACGCTCAAGGTGGCACTTGAGGGTGAATCCCCGTGGGGGTGCTAAAACACCCTAAGCCATTGAAATTTAGTTGGACTATCTAGTCAATCCAACTTTAATTAAATTAACAAATGAATTCAGGATACAATTTCGACAAGGTTCTGCGAGAATTTGGAATATCTGCAAAGCACCTAGCAAGTGAATCGGGTATTAGTGAAAACTCGATTAGCTCATTCAGAAAGGGGCGCAAGAGCATGACCTGCGATAATTTGAAGGTTTTGTTGAACTGTCTGCCCTTTGAAGCTAGGCAGCGGTTTTATTCCTTGGAACTAGGGGCGTCGGTGGCGCCTTCAGCGATATCTCTGCGGGATTCTCTGCGAGATGCTCTTCCCCAGCTTGATTGCTCCCAAAAGAAGGAGCTGGCGATGATGATTGTGGAAAGTTTGGCGGAGAGAGAGTCTCGTTCTCAAGTGGCGTTGGTGAAGTAAGCGCACAAACGTGCCAAGGTAGGTCTGGAAGAACAACTACATTGGAGCGTATCCGAGCCATCTTGAGGATTGGAAGACGTTCGGGTGAGATGATGTTGTGTGTCATAATTTAGGCAATGGTTTATTGAGTTTGGCTGAGGGTGATTTAGGCTAAAATATCACCTTCAGTCAACTTGTTTTTGGGTCTGGTTTAAAGAGACGCGCCATAGCAGGTCTCGATAGGCTTGTTTTTTAGGATAGATCAGAACTGAGAGAAAAAAAATAGTTTTTCAAAAACTATCAACTTTTTTTACTGCCAATATCCCCATAAGGTTAAGGGCGCCCAAGTGGCGGGGTGGGAACGGAGGTCACGGATTTGTTGGATTTGCGCCAGGGCGAGGGCTTGGGCGCGGGGGTGGTGTTGGTTGTAGTGATAGAAGTCATTCAGGATTTCTGCACTCACGCGATCACCGATAAACCATAAACTGCCTAAGACGGTGGCGACGCCTGTCCGTAGGGATATGCCAGCGAGTCCCAGTTCACTTCCAGCGGCGGTTTGGCAGGCACTGAGGACGAGGAGAGAGGGGGGATATTTGGTGCTGTTGAGGATGGTTTCAAATTCGGAAAGGCTGATGGGTTGGCTGGCGGTTTGGATGAAACTGCTTTCGGGAGTGCCACCAAATTTGGCGTGGGTGGCTAAGTGAAGGATGGCGGCGGGGTATTGTTTCAGGGCGTTTTTCAGGGTTTCGGGAGTGAAGTCTTGGTTGAGGAAGAGGTGTCCGCCCAAGAGGGTTTGAATGGCGTGGGTTTCTTGGTGGACACCGGGTAAGGGGGCGTAGTCGGCTCCTCCCTGGCTTAAACCGAAGATTAAGGTGGGGCTGGGGTTGGGTTGGTGTCGGGATTGTAAGCGCCAGGTGAGGGTGTGGGCAACGGCATATTTTTCGACGAGGAATTGTTTGCCGTCGTGGAGGGCGGCGAGGGGGACGGTGCGAAATTGTCCGACGGGATTGAAGACGAGGGTCTTGACAGTTTGGTCAAGATGTGGAGCGATGGGGGCAATGAGTTGGGTGTAGAGGGTTTGGGAGAGAGTGAGATAGCGATTGTGGGCGATTTGTTCGAGGAGGTGTCGCCATTCGGTGAGTTGGGATTGGAGTTGGGAGGGGGTGATGGCGAGGCGGTGGCGGGATAGGGTGCCATCGGGGAGTTGGAGGATGAAGTAGACGTGGTTAGTGAGGGGGAGAAGGGTGATTAGGGCGGATTGGGTTTGTTGGGATAGGGTTTGGGGGGAGATGGTTTGAGTCGTCCAGCAGATTTCGCCGAAGAAGTTTTCCAGGAGGGCGATTTGGAGTAAGTCAGTGATTTCTAAGGCTTCTTGGATGTCGGTGGGGTTATCCTCCTCCAAGAGGAGTTCCAGGAAGTTGAGGTAGATGGGTTCTACGGAGTGGTGAAAGTCGGGTTGTAAGGGTTGGGCGATATCCTGTCTCAGGGTTTGTAGGCTGGCGATGGCAGCGCGGTAATGGGTTTTGGCGAGGTGGCGTTTTCCTTGCTGGTGATAGATACGGGCGATGAGGGATTGCCATTGATATAGGCTATCATCGGCGGCGGATAGGTGGGCGAAATGGCTGGCGGTTTGCAGGGCTTGGAGGGCGCGGGGGTAGTTTTTTTGTTGGAAGTAGAGTTTACCGAGTTCTCCCCAGGCGAAGGATAGGGGGCGGGGTTCTCCTAAGTGTTGGGCGGTGGTGAGGGCGGTTTGGATGAGGTGGGGATTTCCGGGTTCGAGGGTGAGGAGTTGATAAATTTTTCCGGTGGATGGGGGGAGATTGGTGAGGATTTGTTCGGCTTGCTGGCGGTAGGGGTGTTGGGCGTCAGGGGGGAGAATTGAGAGGATGTTGATTCGGGTTTGGGCGGCGACTAGGCTGGTAAGATGTTGACTGGTTTGGAGGGCGTTTTCGGCGGCGGTTTGGGCTTGGGTTTGGGCTTCAATGGCTTGTTGCAGGTAGGTTTGGCTGAGGTTGGGGTTTCCGGCGTCTTGGGCAGCTTGGGCTTGGGAGAGGGCGCGTTGGTAACGGTTTGTCCAGGTGGTGAATAGGTTGTTGTAGGCGGTGGTGAGGAGTTCGGGATTGTTGAGGGTTTGGGCAATGTCGAGGCTGGTTTGATAAGTGTGGATGGCTTGGCTGAATTTGCCTTGCAGGAAGTAGGCGTTTCCGATGATACCGAGGGAGATGGCTTTGAGTTGGAGGTTTGGGGTGGTGTGGAGGATTTGTTGGGCTAATTGGATGGCGTGTTGGCTATCGCCTTGATGGAGAGAGGTTTGGGCTTGTTGGAGTTGGTAGTGTGGGCTGGGGTTGGCTGCGGGTTGGGCGAGGGTTGGAGGGGATAGGGAGAGGAGAAGGGAGGATAAGGCAGAGGGTAGAAGGCAGAGGACAGAAAGGTTCAAGGAGTACCTAAGGGATAAAGGGGGTAACAGTAGCGAATTGGTTATTATTCTATCAAGAAATTGAAATCGGGTTGGCATCAATAACCGGAAACTTGACACTCCTCAGCCTAAAGGCGTGAGTAGCGCTTCTTTCATCGAGCACTCTTACTATGAAATAGTCGCCTATTTCATACCAGAGGAGCATCTCTGGAAGAAGCGTTTTGCTCCATTACAGAAGCTAGTTTCGATATGCCCTATCGTACTATTGAAAACAAGAAAGAATGTGTTTTGGGCGTGCTTGTTGCTTAGACTTTTTACCTGTACAAGCCTTTCTGTACAGAACCCTCTAAGCCTAGTTTTCAAGGTGCGATGCCTCTCGGCTCTGGGTTTTACAAGAGGTTTAATACCCTTTCCTCTAAGTGAATTTTAACACAAAGTCGTCCTTAAAGGACGAGGCTTTAGACCCAATTTTTCGGTAAATAGACCAAAACAAGCTTCCGGATCATAGTGTCTTGCCTTGTCTACTGCAAGTACTTGAAATTTATATTTCAGCATACGCCATCAGGGGTGCGATCGCGCCCCTGCGGTTATCCGCTCTTATTGCTTGGGATGAACGGTATCGCTGAAACGGGAATCGGTTATTCTAACAAAAACGACTCCGAAGCGACAATGCATTCTACCTCGCTACCCTTTCTTCCTCTCTCCCTGGTAATCGGGTTACTCACCCTAACCCCTGGCTATGCTACCGAGTATCAACCGCCGTCAGATAGAGGGCGACAACAACAAGCCGACGCCCAAGGTTCGCGGCGTAAGGGGGAGTCTGGGGAATTATATTTGTTGATTCCAGAAAATCATACCCCAAATACTGTCGCGGCTCATCCCACGTTCTTTTTTTATACGGAATTGACGCGGGTAACGTTTGTTTTATCTGCACCAGGGGTGAGTGAACCGATTTATGAACGGGATATCTGGGTGGATAAACCCCAAGTGGTGTGGGTTAAAATACCGGAAACCGCGCCACCTCTGGAGGTGGGGAAGGAATATGTGTGGACAGTAGTTAGCCAAACCCAGAGTACCCCGATTTATGCACGGGCGTCGTTGCGTCGGGTAGAACCATCCCCAGAGTTCAACTGGGCGCTATCTCAAGCCAACTCCAATCGCGAACAAGCAGAGATATTCGCCCAGTATGGATTATGGCATGATGCCTTAGCCGCAGGTCGGGAATCGGACTATTTTTGGCAACTTTTGGCAGAAATTGGCAGATATCAGGGTGGAGATGTGGCGGATGTGAGAAGGCAGGAGGCAGAAGGCAGAAGGGGTTTTGAAGATAGAAGGCTTTAAGGAAAAAGTAGCCAAGTTCAACAGGGGGTTACTTAAGGAGAGTTGGTATAAAGGAATTGTTCCGGTAGGGTTGCTGGTGTCCCTACTGGTGGGGGTGGGAGGATTGGAACCCCTGGAGTTGAGGCTGTTTGACGAGATGGTTAAGCAGTTACCCCCAGCGCCGCCGAGTCAACGGATAGTGATTGTGGGAATAACCGAGGCGGATATCCAGGAGTTAGACCATTATCCGATAAGCGATCGCGTTTTGGCACAGGTACTCAGTCAGATTCTGGCGGCGAATCCCGTGGTGGTGGGGTTAGATTTGTTTCGCGATGTTCCGGTTAATTATGGGGAAACTCGTAGAGATGTTCCGTTGGAACGTCTGACTAATAATAATCGTGATAAAACTCATAACCTGACGCCACCGGGAGCAAACACCCTTGAGGAAATTTTCCGCACCTCAGATAAGGTAATCGGTGTGGGTAAGTTTACCGGAGTACCGGGGGATGAGTTTTTTACCCCGATTGCACCCCCACCTATCCTGGCGCAAAAACAGCAAGTTGCTGATATTAGTACGATAGTTGATGCTGATGGGGTGGTGCGCCGGGGAACTCTTTACCCGATTTCCGATGGTTCCCCAGAGTCGAAGATTCCCAGTTTAGCGCTGAAGTTGGCATATCGCTATTTATCGGAGTCAGGAATTGCGCCGGAAGCGACGCAACAGGGGTGGTTACGGTTAGGGGAAGCGGTGTTTCCGCCTTTGGAAGAGAATCATGGCGGTTATATGAATACCGATGACCGAGGGTATCAAATTTTACTCGATTGGCGACAGTTTCCGGAAGCCGGATTTGACCGGGTTTCGCTGATGGATGTTGTACAGGGGCGGGTTTCTGGGCAACGGTTTGAGGATAAGGTGGTATTAATTGGGGCTTACGCGCCGTCGTTACGGGATAGATTTTATACCCCTTTTTCTCACTATCAGAGAACTACACCCAAACATAAGTATGGGGTGGAGATTCAGGCGCTGTTGACGAGTCAGATAATTCAGGCGGCGCTCTTGGAAGATGGGGGAATTCGGGGAGTGGCGCAACCCTGGGAATATGGTTGGATTTGGTTGTGGGTAAGTTTGGAATATGTCTTTCTACGACGCTGGCGACGGGGACATTATCCAGGGTTGACGTTGATTATGGCGTTAATCGGGGGGATTGGTTTAAGTGGTGTCTTGGTGGGGGTGACGTATACAGCGTTTTTACTGGATATCTGGATACCGTCGGGGGCGGCGTTGGTGGGAATTGGACTAATGGGAGTGTGGGGAGTGCTGTATTTTTATATTCAGGAATTGCAGGAGTATAACCGCTTGTTGGTAGCGCAGGTGAATCAGAAGACGCAGCATTTAGAGGAGGCGTTGATTCAACTGCAAACGACGCAAAATCAGTTAATTCAGCAAGAGAAACTCACGGCGATGAGTTCCTTGGTGGGAAATTTATCCCACGAGTTGAAAAATCCCCTGTGGGCGGTGGGAAATCGGTTGGAGATTTTAACCATGTTAACCCAGCAATGGCGCGAGGGAAAGGGAGAGGAGGTGGTACTCAAATGGGAGCAGCAGGTAGAGAAGGCGAAACAGGAGTTAAATCGGGCGAATGGGTTGGTGGCGACGTTGCTTCCAGTGCCCCAAGGGGAGTTACCCCAGAGTTTGGCAAAGGCGACGGTGGGAATGATTGTGGAGTTGGCGGTGAAGTTGGCTTGTCCCCAGGATAAGGGGATTGAGATAGAGCGGCGATTGGGGGAGTGGGATTCGGTTCCGGTGAAGGTGCCGTTGTTGGTGTTGCGGGTGTTGACAAATTTACTGGATAATGCTGTGTATGCGGTACGGTGTAAGCGGGAGGGGTTAGAGGAGTCTGATTCTTCCCCAGCTTCCGCTTATATCCCCCAGATCCGAATTGAGTGGGTTGAGGAAAATGAGTCGGTAATTTGCCGGGTTTGGGACAATGGGATAGGAATGAGTGAATCGGTGCAGAAGCGGTTGTTTGAACCGTTGGTGACGACGAAGCCGATGGGGGAGGGTTCGGGGTTGGGGTTGTATATCGTCTATGAGTTAGTGGAGAAGCATCAGGGGGCGATTGGGGTGACGTCTCAGGTGGGAGAGTATACGGAGTTTGAGGTGGTTTTTCCCAAGAGTCAGTTGGTGTTTGAGGGGGAGAGGGAGTGAGGTATGGCTTTGTCGAGCTAGAAAGGTAATATTGGATGGATAGAGTTGAATGTCTCTATAGAGAAAATTTTACCGGATTTAGGCTTTCGTAAAAGCTCAAATCCGGCTGGGTTCCATTCCGTATTTTTTTCTAACAGTTGGCTTCCCCTTCCCCCACCCTAACCATGAGACTTGGTAGCGTGGGAGAAAAGTTCAGCGCTATCTAGATAACGGCAAAATCCCAAAAAGTGAGGCTGTTAGCTTGCACATCAATGAGTGAAGCTAAGAGTTCATCACTCTGGGTGATGCTAATTAGGGTATTGTTAGCATTAGTGTCTGTGCCTTGGATAATGGTGAGATCATCAAAGGTCAAACCATCTAATCCCAGATAATCCGTACCAGCGACAAAGTTGAAAATAGTATCACTTCCAGCACCAGGCGCTATTACGAACATATCACGACCGCTGTTACCGTACAGTGTGTCAGTACCTGTTCCGCCGTCTAGGACATTATCACCCTCACCCGCGTAAAGCTGGTCGTTGCCAGTATCACCCTTTAACTCATTGTTACCAGCACCACCATAGAGCAGGTCATCCCCGTTACCACCGATAAGGTAATCATCTCCGGCTTGTCCTAGCAAGGTATCGTTACCATTACCGCCCCACAGGGCATCATTGCCAGCGCCTGCATCAAGGATGTCATTGCCGTCTTGACCGTAGAGTTGGTCAACACCATCGCCCCCAGTGAGTTGGTCATCGCCTAATCCACCGTCGAGGTAGTCATTGCCAGCCCCAGCATCAATGGTATCACTGCCGTCTTGACCGTAAACCTGGTCATTACCATTACCTGCGGTAAGCTGGTCATCACCTGACCCACCTTCGAGGTAATCATCGCCATCACCTGCATCAAGGGTATCATTACCCTCCTCGCCGTAGAGGAGATCGTTACCATCACCTCCGATTAGCTGGTCATCACTGTCTCCACCCTTGAGGTTATCATTACCAGCACCTCCATCGAGGGTGTCGCTACCGTCTTGACCATAGAGGAAATCATTACCATCTTCCCCGGTTAACTGGTCATTACCCTGACCCCCTTCCAAGTAGTCATTACCAGCATTTCCATTCAGGGTGTCATTCCCATCACTGCCATAGAGTTGGTCATTGCCGTCACCACCTTTGAGCTGGTCATCACCGGATTCTCCATCCAGGTAATCATTGCCTGCTTGCCCTAACAGCAAATCAGCATCAGCACCACCCCAGAGGAAGTCATCCCCTGTGCCGCCATCGAGATAGTCACGACCTACCTGACCGTAGAGTTGGTCATCGCCACTATTGCCCTCAAGTCGGTCATCGCCTGTGCCACCATCCAAGTAGTCATTGCCAGCCTGACCGTAGAGGCGATCGCTACCGTCCCGACCATAAATGAAGTCATCACCCTCGCCGCCATCAAGAAAGTCATGACCAGCGCCGCCATCGAGCACATCATACCCTTCCTGACCATAAAGTCGGTCATTCCCGTCATTGCCTTCTAGCCAATCATCGCCGATGCCGCCATCCAGGTAATCATTGCCAGCGTTACCCGCCAGCATATCATCACCCTCTTGACCATAGAGTCGGTCATTATCGTCACCGCCTGAGAGCATATCATTTCCTGACCCACCCTCTAGGTAGTCATCACCCGCTTGCCCATTGAGCGTATCTGCCCCGCTACCGCCGAAGAGGGCGTCATTACCTGCGTCTCCATTGAGGGTATCTTGACCGCTTTGACCGTAGAGTTGGTCGTTACCGTCACCACCATTGAGGAGGTCATTGCCAGACCCACCATCAAGGAGGTCATTGCCTGCATCCCCATTTAGAGTATCTTGACCGTTTTGACCATAGAGTCGGTCATTGCCGTCGCCACCATTGAGGAGGTCATGTCCTGACCCACCATCGAGGAGATCATTACCCGCGTTCCCATCCAGGGTATCCGCACCCGTCTGACCATAGAGTTGGTCATCCCCGTCGCCACCATTGAGGAGGTCATTACCAGACCCACCATCAAGGAGGTCATCGCCTGTTCCCCCATCCAAGATATCCGTACCCGTCTGACCATAGAGTTGGTCGTTGCCTTCATTACCATTAAGCTGGTCATCACCCGACCCACCGTTGAGGTAGTCATTACCCGCGTTTCCATTTAGAATATCGTTGCCATTTTGACCGTAAAGTTGGTCGTTACCGTCCCCGCCAAAGAGTTGGTCATCACCCAATCCACCTTTGAGTAGGTCAACACCTGCTTGACCAAAGAGTTGGTCATTACCTTTTCCGGCGTAGAGGCGATCGCTCCCTGTGCCACCATCGAGCAAGTCATCGCCAGCTTTACCGTAAATCAGGTCATTGCCACCCAATCCACTCAGGATATTATTTAAACTATCACCAATGAGTAGATCCTCGAATTCTGAGCCTTCTAGGTTTTCAATGGCAGTCAGGCGATCGCCTTTAGCATCTCCCGCCCAGCCTTTACCTGTGGTGAGACTTACAGCAACACGGGTGGCGGAAGTGAAATAGGAAGCTGTGTCATTACCTGCACCGCCATTAAGACTATCGGCATCCGTACCACCAACTAGGAAATCATCACCGTTTTCGCCAAAGAGAGTGTCTTTGCCTGCTTCGCCAAAGATGATGTCATTCCCATTTCTGGCGTTAACAACGTCATCGCCATCTCCAGCGTGAATGATATTGGCGTTGGCATCGCCGATAATTTCATCATTGAAGGCAGAGCCGATAACATTTTCAATGTTAAAGATTTGGTCAGTGCCGCCAAAGCCGTCATTAGCTTGGTTTTGCTCTAAGTTGACCTTGACTAAGCCTGGGTCGCGGCGGTAGCTGACAGTATCAATGCCATTGCCTCCGTCAAGGTAGTCATTCCCAGCATTGCCAACGAGCAGGTCATTTCCTGACTTACCTTCGATGCGGTTATCTAGACTGTTACCAATCAGAACATCATCATACTCAGAACCGATGATATTTTCCAGATTCCGCAGGGTGTCTGTGGTGCCGAACCCATCTTTGGCTGTGCCTGCGTTGATGGTAAAGTTGGGTTCAGTGTCGGTGGGAATGAGGCTGGTAGAAACTATGGTTGTGTGGAGAGATCCGCCGGGATTTTGATAGTTTTGTGCTTCATCAATATTGACAACTACGCCGCTGGGGGAGTTGTCGTAGCTGACGGTATCAACTTCAGTGCCACCGTCAATTATGTCGTCGCCTGCTTCTCCCATCAGGAAGTCATTGCCAGCTTCTCCATATAAGGTGTCATTGCCAGTACCGCCTACTAATTCGTCATCGCCAGTATCACCGTTAAGGAGATCATCGCCATCTTCGCCAAAGAGTTGGTCATTTCCTTCACCGCCATAGAGAGAGTCATTATCTGAACCCCCATAAAGTTGGTCGTTACCTGTACCGCCTACTAATTCATCATTACCAGCTCCACCCTCCAAATAGTCATTACCATCCCGCCCAGTCAGAATATTATTCTCGGAGTCGCCTATCAGTGTATCTTTGTGATCTGAACCTTCCAGGTTTTCAATGTCCTGGAGTACATCCCCTTGTGCATCCCCACCGAATGCTTCCCCAGTTTCTAGATTTACAGATACACCTTCAGGTGAGTTGAGATAGGAAGCCGTGTCGCTACCAGCACCACCATTTAGGGTATCACTACCACCTAATCCCCTCAGAATGTTGTCTGAAGCATCGCCAACCAGAGTATCAGCATAAATTGAACCTTCTAGGTTTTCAATGTTCTGGAACGTATCTGCTACGTCATCCATGTCACCGGACAGGAGAACTGTAGTGCCATCTTCAGCAAGAATATCTCCTGTATCAGCTCCAGCCATACCTGCGCCTTCTGCCAGACTAGCGAATACACCTATCTCTAAACCCTCTAAACCTTCTGGTATTTCTTTGAGTTTTTTGTAGTTGAGATAGGAAGCCGTGTCACTACCAGCACCACCGTTGAGGATATTAATACCAGCGCCGCCAACCAGCGTATCGTCGCCAGCGCTACCAGCAAGGAAATCATTGCCGCCCAACCCACTCAGTAAGTTATCTGAGCCGTCACCTATCAGCGTATCATTATGTCTTGAACCTTCCAGGTTTTCAATCGACTCAAAGCGATCTCCTTGTGCATCACCACCAAAAGCTTCATCTGTTAATAGATTGACAAATACGCCTGTTGCCTGATCAGCCGGTACATCCTGTTCTGAATCAATATAGGAAGCAGAATCAATTCCCTCGCCACCTTTTAAAGTATCGGCATCTAATCCACCAATGAGAATGTCATTACCTCGTCCACCGTCGATCAAATCGTTACCATCTAATCCACCCAAGACATTATCTAAATCGTCGCCCAACAAAGTATCTGCATGATTTGAACCATCTATTTGTTCAATAGACTTGAGCGTATCTGTTTGGAGATTGCCATTAGTGCTTTTTACCTCAAGCTCTATCTCATCCCCCATTCTTTTAGCTGTTGCTAGATTAATAACTACGCCTTCCCCAGCAGTTTCGTAGCTAGCAGTATCAACACCTTCCCCTCCGTCGAGGAAATCATCTCCTAATCCACCAATCAACAAGTCGTCGTCGTCACCACCACGCAATGTATCATTATCGTTACCGCCATCAAGGATGTCAAAGCCTTTGCGACCTTCCAGTAAATCCTTACCTTCATCTCCATAAAGCTGGTCATCACCGCTACCGCCATAAAGCTGGTCATCACCACTACCACCCAAAACTTCTGCTGCTGCAAGGACATCGACAGCCAGTTCAATTACATCGTTACCATCTCCACCGTCAGCAATAATCCTGCGAATATCACTGTAACTTTGTGGATTTTGACTGTAATTCTGCGTATTCGTTGACGTCGAGACCTTGACTGTTTCCCCGTTTTCTTCGATTGACTGATGCTCGATCTTAAATACCTCAGACTTTTCCCCTTCACTTATATTCAACGTGCCTGCATACAGACCCAGGTTAAGCCGTAAAATATCACCACTGATTTCCGTTGCTAGTTGTATTGGTTTTGGATTTAAATCCTCCTCAGAGCAATCTACGGCAAAATCAACCAAATCGACTCGAGGACCTCTCCAGCGTTTTGTATATGAGAACCAACCATATCCAACTTTGAAGTAGGCAGTGAGTCCAGCAGATACGCCACCCGATATGTCAAGCCAACAGTTATCTATCTCATCCAATCGGAATTTACCGTCGTTGTTGGCATCATCAAGATTGAATTCAAGACTAGGAAAGATACCACCGCCGACACCAGCTCTTGCGAGACCAAGATTCAACTCAGCATTGGCTGTAATACCGCCATTAAAAGAAACTTCGGCTACATCGGCACCTGTGCCGTTGGCATTCTCTCGATCGCTCACGTAAAAACCATCACTGAGGTCTCCAATGTCTTGAAAATCGCCTTCAGCAAACTTCTGTAATCCAAACGTATCGTATCCAAAACCAAGATTTAGTTCAGCACCAATCTCTCCTCCGAATCTCGCACCTACCGGTCCGAATATAGGAAAGAAAGGTGATTCTATTTCAGTCTCGAATTTCAGATCCTGTGGTTTATAAGTAAATAGTTCAGCAGTTTGACCCAAAAGTATTTTGAGGGCTGTTGTCCGGTCAGTTAAGAGCGGGAACTGTAGATCGCTATTAGATTGTGTGATGCTGGTTATGAAGTTTTGCGTTTCACTTTGTTGTTGATCTAGATTGACTGGTTCACTGCCAATTTGCGAGCCATTCTGATTTTCTTCACGAATATCAATGCCATATTGACTGAGATCGAAGTCACCTAGCTTTAAATCGCTTCCACTTGTAGCATTAGGAAGCTTTTCAAGTAAACTGGCGATCTCTGTAATGTTTTTAACCCCAGATATAAAGTTGTCAATACTTGGATATTTAATTGCGATAATTTCTTGGAGAGTATCAAAATCTCCTAAGCCTAGTTTATTAAGGAAAGGAATTTCTTTTTCAAAAAGCTCTATAAAGGGTTCAAGATTCTGACTAATCGGTTTACTAATGCTGCTGATATTGTCCCGAATGGGGTTTAACAAGTTACCAAATGTACCCAGATCCAGATTTACGTTATTGAACTCAGTGGTTAGCTGATTTGCATCAAAATTCCAGTCTAGGTTCAAATCAGAGCTAATTTTGGGCAGCCATACTGAATTACCGATACTGGTTTGAAGATTCAGATTAACATCTACGCCACCAGTTAGCTTAGTGCTAATTTCTGAAGGTGCTAGCTGTTTATCTTGATTGGCATCATTCAAGTCAACAGCAAAAGTGCTATTAAAGTTGCTTCCTTCGTCAGTTACATCGAGCTGGAGAAATCCTAGTTTACCTGTTGCACCTGAATTAGGTAGGGAAGCCTTCACTCCAATACTCAGTTCATCTTGGGCTGATGTATCCAGAAAAAACCCATTATCCTTGTGGACACCGAAAGTAAAATTGCCATCAAAGGTAAGGTCAACCTTTGCGTCGCCATCAAGACTAAGTTTGAGTCCCGGTAGTCCCAAGGCATCGGCAAATGGAATGTCGTATGTTTTTGAATCACTTAATCTTAATTTAAGCTTGATTTCATCAGTTACAAGTATGTCTTCCTTGGTAATCCCATCCTTTCCATCCAAGTTTTGGAGCAGGTTAAGTCCGTTTGCTTCTGGTCCAAGAGCATTGAACAGAACATTTTGAATATCCTCTGATGTTGGTTCCCCTATCTTCTGAATGTCATCGACTGCATTTTGCAGGACACTTACTGCTGTATTGACTTTCTCTAAATCGTCAAATAATTGGTCTACTTGCTCAAGTTTTTCTCCTAAAAGCGGTAGACTGTTTTTCAGAAAAACCTCGCTTTTAATCAGAGACTGGAGGGTATCTAGGTACTTATCTAGACCTGTAACCATCTCGTCTAAACGTGCAATTATCTGGGTCAAATCAGGCTCGGCTTGTTCTATTTGAATGGGTTGCCCATCTAAGGTGATACTGGCTGTATCATCCTCAGCCTTTAATGCCTGAAGAGCAGATTCATCCAACTGCACACCTTGAGCCAAAGCAGAAAAAATAGCTCCTTCATCCCCAGGAGCATCGGATACATTAATTTTTGAATCTACAGAATGTCCAATCTCCTCCAAAATAACATCCGCGATCGCCTGCACATCAGCAGCATTCTGTTCAATATATTCTTGTGATAAATAAATGGTATTGGTATCCGCAGAAAAAGCTCCATTCGCACCATTGATTTCTGCTGATGAGCGGATTTCAATAGGGGGAAACGCTTCAAATTCACCAGCCGCCCATTGCTGACGCAAGCTTTCTAACTTCTCAGCCTTAAAACCATCACCAAACGCCAGAGTAGCTTTTGTTAAAAACTCTTCATCAGTGGCGATCGCATTCAGTAACCTTCTTGCTGTTGAAGTCGCTTCATCCCAAGTAAATTGAGCAGACTCATCTAGAAAATCAGCACCGACTAGACGAAAACTATTCATCATTATGCCTCCTCAAGACTATTAGAAATTAATTATTCTCTGGCAGAAGTAATCCTACAAGCTAATTCAGAGATAAAAACCCTCTTCATCAAATCTTTAAATTAGTTATATTTCTTAAAATTGATTGATGTGATTAATCACTAAACTATAAATTTAGCTAACAACTCCTGAAAATCTCTGACAGAGAAGAAACCTAAAAATTGAGCTGAATTTACTAAGAAATGTATAGGGACAACGTTGCCAATGCTCAAAGAGCTATAATCCTATAACCCCGTAAATTCGTTCTCATGGATAAACTAAGCTTATTAGTTGTCCCTCAGTCAGCAGACAACCGAGCTTCACACAAGCTTCATAAAAGGGGGCAGCACTCCGACAAAAGTGGCGTTTGATTGATCAACAATGGAAGTGATCGCTCGATTTAAAGCCTCAAGCCAAACAAAAAGACTAATAACCAAGGGCTTTTCCCGCCACCCGCCGCTTATCATTCACCCCCCAAAGCACCCCTACCTCTGGTTCAATCCCAATCGATTCCGCCGCCCCCCAAGTGGTAAACGGAATCACCCGATATCCCCTCTCCCACAACTGGGGAATCACTTCTGGTTCTAACGCAAAGGGTTCAGTCAGCACCCAATTGGGTAATCCCTGATAATGGATACGCGGTGCATTCACCGCCCCTTCGATATCCAAGTCATAATCAATCAGATTCGTAATCACCTGCACCACCGTTGTGGGAATCGTCGCACCCCCAGGCGAACCCGTCACCAAAACAACCTCTTCATCCTGCTTCACAATCGTCGGACTCATCGAACTCAGGGGTTGCTTCCCTGGTTCAATCTGATTGGCTTCTCCCTGAACCAAACCAAACTGATTGCCTTTCCCTGGTTTAGCCATGAAATCGTCCATCTCATTATTCAGAAAGAACCCCGTATCTTTTGCAATAACCTTGGCACCAAACAAAGAGTTAATCGTATAAGTTACCGCCACGGCATTACCAAACCGATCCACAATGGAATAGTGCGTGGTATGCGTACCTTGGGGGACTTCCTCTAAAAAGAGCGATCGCGGATCGATTGCCTTTTCTCCAATTTGTCCCCGAATCCTAGCCGCATAGTCTTCACTCAGGAGTCGCTCAACAGGATTATCGATAAAATCCGGATCACCCAGAAATTGGTTCCGATCCGCATAAGCAAATAGCGCCGCAGATAAAAAGTAATGCAGACTCTCTGTCGAATGCCAATCGAATTGAGAAAGCGGATACCCTTCCAACACATTCAAAATCTGACACACCGTTACCCCCCCACCTGGCGGCGGTGCAGTTACCACCTCATAACCGCGATACTCACATTGCAGGGGCTTTTCTTGATTCACCCGATACCTGGCAAAATCCTCAACCGAAAGAATCCCGCCGTTTTCCTGACTCGCTTGCACGATCGCCCTGACAATTTTACCCTGATAGAAAGCAGACGCTCCAGAAGAAGCGATCGCTCTCAGAGTTTGACCCAATTCCCCCTGCACCAACTGTTCCCCCACTTGGTAGGGTTTCCCATTCCGCAAAAAAATCGCCGCCACATTCTGCTGTTGAGAAAACACCTTAGTCTGGGGGTGCAATCGTTCAATATCCCCCGCCGACAAACGAAACCCCTCCTGTGCCAACCGAATTGCCCCTGCCATCACCTGCTGGCGGGTCATCGTGCCATACTCAGATAGGGCAGTATCCAACCCCGCCACGGTTCCAGGAATCCCCACCGCCAGATACCCCTGAGTACTTAAATCCGGAATAACCTCTCCCTGAGCATTCAAATACATATCCGCCGACGCCGCCAGAGGCGCTGTCTCCCGAAAATTAAGAAAAATCTCCTCCCCATCAGCGCGGTGAATCACCATAAACCCACCACCGCCAATATTCCCACAACAAGGTTCTACGACGGCTAAAGCGTACCCTACCCCCACCGCTGCATCAATCGCATTCCCCCCAGCGAGTAAAATCTCCTGTCCCACCCGCGATGCCTCGGCGTGGGAGGTAACAACCATCGCCTGTCCTCCTTTTACCGCTTTTGTGTCCTGGGGATAGCAGGGAAAAATCCGGCAACTTGTCCAACTCAGCATCGAATAGAGATAGTTTAACGGATGATAGACGCTACGTGCGATCGCCATATCCAATCCAATCGCTGCAACCATGGATGCGATAATCAATAGCAGGATTTTCTTCTTGCGTGTGAGTTTCATTGCATAACTGAATAGTTCGTGAGAAATTGGCATAGATGATTATTGCGATCGCACCCCGTAAACAAAACCGCAAATCCCTATCTAGGAAAGCGCTCCAGCTACTGCTAAGATAAAGTGAGATCGCATATCCAACCACTTACTATACTCTCAAGTCCAACCCAAATACCCAAATCATGAAGCGTCCAGGGATCATCCTCACCCTACTGGCACTACTAACCCCCCCTAGCCACGCCCAAATTATCCCCGATTTCAGCTTACCCATCAACTCCCAAATTAACCCCGAACCCAACCAACTCACCATCACTGGCGGCACCCCCATCGGCACCAACCTCTTCCATAGCTTTACTGACTTTAACATCAATCCTGGAAACGCCGCCTACTTTACCCCAGCCACCGGGATTGACACCATCATCAGCCGCGTCACCGGAACCAATCCCTCTCATATTTTGGGAACATTAGGAGTCGTGGGAAATGCCGATTTATACTTCCTCAATCCCAACGGAATTCTATTCAGTTCCACTACCCAACTAAACCTCAACGGTTCCTTTATCGCCAGTACCGCCAACCGCCTACTATTTGCCGATGGCACCGAATTAAACACCCTCCCAAACTCCCCCCAACTCACCATCAGTACCCCCATTGGTTTAGGATTAATCAATCCAGGCACTATCCAAATTACCGGAGATGGACATCAACTCAACGCCCTCAACTTTAAGCCAATTTCCGATAACTCCGTCGGTGGATTAACCGTAAAACCCCATCAAACCCTCGCCTTAATTGGTGGAGAAATAAACCTCGACGGCGCTATCCTCACGGCTAGGGATGGCACAATTCATTTAGCCGCCGTCAATCAAGGAGAAGTCAAATTCTCAGACGGACAACTTACCATTCCCAATTCCTCCCAGCTTCATCCCATCACCCTCAGCCAACGCAGCGCGATTAACGCCTCCGGAATCAGCGGTGGACAAATTCAACTCTGGGGAAATCAAATCAACTTTACTGACGGTTCAGTCGCCTTTATTCAAACCCTGGCAGTTCCCCCAACTGAGGCGCAACCGGGAAACATAACCATCCACGCCACGGAACAATTAACCATTAGTGGAACTGACCCCATCGCCCAGATCGCCGGTTCTATCCGCACCGAGACATTAGGCGAAATGCCGGGAAGTCTGATTACTATTTTTACCCCCAACTTAACCTTAACTCAAGGGGGAGGATTACAGACATTAAGTTATGGTGTAGCGCCAGCCGGAGATTTAAATCTGCATGTCCCAGACACATTAAATATTATCGGTTATTCCCCCCGTTCCGCCCGAACTGCAAGTACAATTACATCCGCCACATTTAGTGATGGTGCAGCAGGTGATATTATGATTAATGCCAATACATTAACCCTGCAATCCGGCGGATTACTCTTATCTGCAACCGTCGGTAACGGAGATGGCGGAACCATTCAAATTAACACCCAGAACTTAGAACTTGTGGGTAGTAATCCAGAAACATTTTCCCCCAGCGCCATTGGTTCATCCTCGGCTGGAACCGGAAATGCAGCTCGTGTTACGATTCAAACCGATAGACTGCGATTAGAGAATGGGGGACGCATTGATTCGTCCACATTAGCCCAAGGCAATGCGGGAAGGATTGCAATTAACGCCACTGGTTCTATTACTTTAGAAAGTCCTCAATCCCCTCTCCCCAGTTCCATTGTCTCATCAGCCGATATCTTAAATCCCCTGTTTCGAGAAAGTTTCAATTTACCCAATGGGTCAGAATTATCCGGGAAATCGGGGACGATTCAGATAACATCGCCACACCTTTCTATCGATAACACTTCAGAAGTCCGCGTGACGAATCTGGGAACCGGGGATGGGGGTTCTCTGGTGATTTCCGGTGAGTTGATTGAACTCAATCAGGGGAGTCTCACGGCGGAAACTCAGTCGGGAACAGGGGGGAATATTAATCTAACGGCGAATACGTTACTCTTGCAAGCTAGTCAGGTTTCAGCTACGGCGCAAAATGCTGGGGATGGGGGGAATATTATCGTCAATACCGATAACCTGTTCAAGAATTGGTTTGTTGAACCTGTAGGGGCGGGTAATGGAACTTTCTTTTAGCCATTGATGATAATCCGTGTACAAAACCCACCCTGTCTGAATTTTGCGTGGGAGAGGAGAGTTAACGGTAAAATAAATAATAGTGGTCAATAAGCACAGCGATGGTCAAACGAGTTCTGATTGTGGAGGATGAAGAAGCCCTCCGAGATGCAATCCAACTTAAGTATGAAAACGATAAAAGATATCTCTTTTATTTTGCCAGCAATGGCAAAGAAGGACTACAACTTTTATCGACCTATACGGAATGGGAAGAAACCTCCGAGGGGCGTCGCTTGCTGAGATGTAAAATTGACTTAGTAGTAACCGATTTACGGATGCCTTCGCCGTATCGCAACAGTGCGGCTCAGACCATAAAAGCAGAAAATCATGTCTATGATGGGGTGGACTTTTTGCGCCAAATTAATAACCTGAAATATGACGTGGGTAAAATTGTGATTTCCGCCTATGGCGATGATAAAGTGATGCAAGATATTATGGCAGAAGGGGCGTTTCGATTTCTGCCCAAACCCTTTACTCTAGACCAACTAGAAAAAGCCTTTAATGATTATTTTAAACACAAGTCCCATCTGTCTCGGAAAACGCCAGGGGGATTCATCGAGCCACGGGGGAATTATTACCTCCAGCGCTGGCGGGATGAGAATGGGAAAGCTCGTTCGTTGAGTATTCCTCGGTACAATGTCTCCAGTGGGGAGTAAAGTTCTAGGGGAAAAGTCACCCCGGTGTTTAACCTTAAGAGTAGGCGATCGCGTGATTCAACAGACCAATGATTACCAGCGAGATGTATTTAATGGGGATTTGGGTATCATCACGGCGATTGATACCACGGAACAGGAGGTCAAGGTACAGTATCAAGGGCGAATCGTTACCTATGATTACGCTGACCTCAACGAGATTACCTTAGCCTGGGCGGTAACGATTCACAAAAGCCAGGGTTCAGAATATCCGGTGGTGATTCTCCCCTTTGCTGTCGCGCAACCTCCTCTACACCGGACTCACTCGCACCCAGAAACTCGCCATTGTCATCGGGTCAAAAAAAGCGATCGCCATTTCTGTGAATCAAACTAATCAACAGCAGCGTTATACTCAATTGCGACAGAGGATAGCGAATAGTCAGTAAACGGTCAGTAAACGACTGAAGTTCTGCCCAAAACAAAATAACGAGGAACTCCGGAGCCATTTTTTCAACCCTCTGAGCCCGTACATCGAACCGAAGCCGAAGCGACTACCTAATGCGCCTGCGCCTCACCGATCAGACCATAGGGAGACAATTATACTGGGAACTCTAGCGTTGAAGCAGTAAGAGAGTTTTGGGCTGGGGGGAACTTCAGCTTAACTAAGTGCCATTCCAAATAAGCCCTCGATGTCCCGCATCAAAACTTCCCACATTTGCTGCTGTTGCTGGAAAACCTTCATCATCGCTTCATATTGCCGGATCACAGCTATTAACTTTTGTTGGAGTACAGCCAATTGGTTCTGTCCGTAAGTTAGTGAAGGTTTAGATTTTTCATTCAAGCCCCCACTACCTACACTAACTGATTGTGGCTGACACCCTGTCCGCTTTTGGCTCACCGGCTCTCCCGCCGCTACTAGACGTTGGTATTGTTTCTGGAGATACCGTAGCTGATTACGCCTATCAATTGCCGCCTTAGCCGCCTTGTATTTAGCGCTACTAGCACTTCCGAGATAGCGCTTGAACTTCCCTTGAATCTTGCCACTCCTGGAGCGCTTCGTTGTCCCTTCCATCAGCCTAAAGTACACATACCGTTTGCCATTACTCTTAGAGACATCAAAGCGCTCTATCCAGGTGTTCGGCTCGGCAACCTCCTCTTGCTGAATAAGAGCGATTTCAGAAGCTAGAGCACAAAGACGCGATTCGATGTTAGTTGGGGACATAGTTAGTGTAGGTTTAATAGAAATTACTTTAGTTTACTACCTACACTAACTGCTGTCAAAGGAGAATTCAGGCATAGGCACAGCTTCCCACTTTAGTAGGTTGACATCTTGATCTGGTCGGGAAGCGCGATCGCCAGACTGTCCAAGGGGGTGTAGGGGGTGTACAATGTACACCCCCAAGTCATGCTTGAACTAGACAAAAAAATCTAAAAGAACTCCAAAACTTCGCCATCATACACCTCTGCTAATTCCCTGCCAGAAACAATCATCAACTCTTCAGGCTTAAAATACTGCAACTCCCCATCTATCACCAATGTCAACGGGAATTCAGGATAGATAGAAGATAGGTATTCTATAACGCCAATCTTACCTTGACTATTGGGATGACGATCCGAATATAATACTTGGCAGAATTGTCCCGGATGGTAAATACCATCACCCACTACCACCTCTTGACATTCAAACTTCTTAACCAGTTGACAATCTAACAAAGGCAAGTCCTCCACTTGAGAAGTGCGAAGATTAATTGCCTTCACTACATCCCCAGAAGAAGAAGACTCAAGCAATTCCCAAGTATCAAAAGGTGTCGAAGACCTAACAACCTGATCACCTGTCTGCCAACCTAAATAAGCTGGCGATGGAGGATATTTGAAGTCGTTATTTTTTATCCGCTCAAGCTGACTCTTAGAAACTCCCCGTATTTTCACTTCATATTCATACCCTTGTTCCTTCAATCGCTTCGCTTGGCGTAGTTCCGCTTGCCCCAGGGACTTGAGGAAATCCAACCAAGATAAGGCAACTTCTTTAGAGCTAAACCCAATATAAGAGCAAACTATCTCTCCATTAAATTTGCGCTGATAGTAAATAGGAGCATCTTCAACTTGAACAAGCTCAATATAAACTCTCCTGTTACCAGTTCCAGTTCTATCAACAAACAAAGACTTATCACTAAGCAGACAAGCTAAGGGAGACGCGAAATCCCACGCTAATGGTTCTCCTTCGACTGGATCTTCTAGATCCCAATCAAAATCCCACGGCTCACAAAGCTCATAAGCTTGTCCCCGGAGAGGAAATACCCTCATCACTTCAGTCTCAAGGGAAGCAATAGCACCGGGATCGCTTTTAACACTACCAACCAATTCCTTCAATACCCTCAAGATGTCCGTTGCTTGCAGAAGGCGCTGGCGCTTCTGCTCAAGATCTCGAATTTGAGAATCGATTGCTTTTATCTGCTTTTGAAATAACATGGATCTAGATCCTCTTATGGATTTACACAACGGGGGTAGCGAATGCTTTGGTCGGTACAAGCTGCCCCCCTAATAAAATAATACCGTGTATACACGGTATTATCAAGGATGAAATAAGTGCGATCGCCATCACATCTAGCCAGACCCGACCAAGGTGTAACTCAAATCTTGAGCAATGTTTAGGTGGACGCGATCGCGCCTCGCAATCATAGCCGGATCAACAAATCCCGTACCCAGATCATCAGCATCACTAGATTTCACAGACTGCTGCTGTTCTGACTGCAACAATCGCAAAAGTTCAGACTGAATTTCCTGCTGTTATTGCAGAAATTCAATAATTTTAGTATTCATACGTTAATCCCTCATTCATTCAATAAAAAAAGTCCATATTCCCTGACAATTTGAGAGAGAATATCACCATTTATGCCCATAATTTAATTAGAAAATGTTTTACGTTTCTCCATTACCGCGCCGATTCACTACTCCTCTGACTTGCACGATAATGGAGTTTTTTTTGTTGGCTGTTAACTGGCTAACCGAACTGGAAACAAGCAATAGTCAGACCCAGACAAAAGACCAACAAATCCTAAATGGATATAAGGAGAAGCTTTTTGAGCAGCTTCTAGCAGTTTACCAATCTTATGATCTCTCGTTCTGACAAAAGTTATAACCGCTGGAGGCTCATAAGCTCCCCCCCAGTTTTCAGTTGTAACTTCTGTAACTTCATCATCTAAATCTAAAACTTTAGCCAACTCATTTTCAAGGCGATTGCTTTGCCACATATTCCAGCTTTCAAACTGGAATTCTAGTGAAACTGACCACGGAAATGGAGAAGAATCAACTTTCTCAATCTCTCCCCCGTAACTTCCCCAGTAGCTTACCTTATAAAGCAGTTCACCATCCTCCAAGGAAAATACATCCCCTGGAGATAAAGCTAATTGAGGATTGCAAATATTCCAGTCTTCAGGCTTAAGATGTAAGTTTGAAACCGTATTCCGCACTTCTTGAACGGCTTCATCTAGTTGATGAAGCAACTGAATATTTCCTTGTCCGAGATAGACAAAATATTTTGGGACTACAAATCTTTTCATACCCATAATTTTGATTCCTCTTATTAGAATTCACACAACAGCAATGCTTAGAATGAATTGTCGGTACATTGCCTTACAATTAAATTTTACCGTGTATACACGGCAAAATCAAGCATTTTAACTATTTTAATGCCAATTAAAACCAAACCAGCGCTCAATTACCTCCAACCCAGGTTTCTTTGAAAAATTCCCATTTCCTTTGGGAGCGATTCTTGCCACAAACAACTCGACGCCAGTGTCCCCGACGCCAGTGTCCTCTAGGAGATTTGCGCCCTGAATAATTTGATTTTGAATATGAACTTTTAGCATAGTGGTAATTTCTACCAATCCATCGGACTGATCGGTAGTCGCCAGATTTTTGCTTTTGTTTTTGTTTAGGATGTCGTCGCCGCCCCTGACTAACTCCTTCGGATGAGGATTGACCCGAAACTTTCGGATAATCTCCCAGACTTGATCCTCTCGCCAATGCAGAACCGGTCGCCAGTGATCGATGTGGCGGCTAACCCGCCCTTTGGACCCACTTTTACGAGACTTACGCGGATCAGCCCGATGAATCTCAACTGGGGGATATTTTGCCCGATTAGGACTTTCCTCAGCCCTTTCACCAGACACAAACAAAGTCTTGCTATTTTCAAACCGAGGATCATTGCGAAGGGCGATCGCACAGACATCAATCTTTAAACTGGAACTACACCAACGAGTCGATAAATTTGAAGTGGGTTGAGGGAACCGCCAGCGAGTTCCCAATTTACCAGAATTCCCTCCAGCCTTCCTCAACCCATCGGGTGTCTCGAAGAAGCAAGGGGCAGTCGCCTGATTCTTTCGTAAGGCTTAAATATTTCATCATTTGCTTTTTAATCAACCTCTTAATCACTGCACGGCAGGCAGAAAGGTGGCTTACCTGACACCACCTTTCTGCTTTTTCACAAATCATAAACTAAGCGGCAGAGGCAAGTCCTAAATCTTTTGGAGGCATCTTATCTTGTTCATATTCCTTAATTAAGAAACGCTGGGCTTCAGGACTCAACACACATTCAAAGTGCCACTTGCATCCTGTAATATGATGAAGGTCTGACTTTTTAATTGTGGTCAATTTACTATATTGACCTTTAGCTTTATTAGACACCCAATCTCGCCAACGATTTAAACGGTTTTTGGATTTACCGCAAACCAACAACTTTTCATCCTGGGAAAATATTGCTAAGTTGATGGTCTTTTCAACGGAAGATTCAAGTGTTGTCTCCACTTCGGGTTTAGTCACTTCCGCTTCAGTTGGTGTCTCCACTTCGGGTTCAGTCACTTCCGCTTCAATTGGTGTCTCCACTTCGGGTTCAGCCACTTCCGCTTCAGTTGATGTCTCCACTTCGGGTTCAATTTCAACCCCTGGAACGTCATACCCTTCTTTCGCAACCTTAAACATTTCCAAAATCTCATTCTCAAGGGTATCAAGGGCTTCAGGCTGAACAGGTTGAAGGGAATCTAACAAGTCAGCCAGTTCACTTAATATTTTGCTTCCCTGCTCCGATCGTTGAACTAAAACTTCACGGCGACCTTTCAACGCGATAATTTGCGCGTCAATTAATTGAACTTCGTGTTGGAACAACATAATCTGATCCTCTAGGTTTACACAACAGCACAACGTTGAATTTTGGTCGGTAACGCTGCACTACTTATAGTTTTACCGTGTATACACGGCATTGTCAAGACTTTTAAGAAAATCTTTTTCCTCAAAATTACGCCGTGTATACACGGCATTGACAATATTTGAGTCGATTGATACGATAAAACCAGTAGAAACCTAGTCAAATGAACAACCAAAACAACAGAAAAGCATTAATTCGCGGGGTGAACCTTGAAAAATACCCAAGGCGAGAAAACAAATTCAACAGAATTTTCTTATTCAGCTTTGCCCCCACCGTACTAGAAGATCCATTAGGGGATTTTCTATGCCATGAGTACAAAGGAGATGTCCTGTGGGAAGTGCGATTAGAATTTTTCTCTCCATTCCGAATTCGCAAATCCCTAAATTGGAATTTTAAATCCTCTTATAGAGGATTTAACCATGAAGAAGCAGAACAGAGGTTTCATCTTTTAGTTGAACAGGAAAAAAGAATAAATCCCTTCCTAAACTTGTTAGGCTATCGGATTCGCCTAACAAGAGATAAACCAATATTAGGAGGACTACATCGATGGAAAGAATACAAGGTCGAAAAAATAGATCCTGATGGCTTCGCTTCCCTCTCCCTCCTCGATGGAGGTGGTGATATGCTATCCAAAGAAGCTCATGTAGATGATTTCTTGGGCTTTGGAGAAGGCTACGCAGAGATCGCCAAGCTAGCTTTCAACGGTGCTGCCGTTATGGGCGGTAGCACAAAAAAAGCCCAACCCAAACAAGGAGATGTCGTATTAAGTGAATAAAAATAAAATGATAACGAAAAAAGGGATAGGAGAAGATGGAGAGTTCATTTGGCTGGAAATAAAAGGAACCCAATTTTATATTCACGCTCAAAATAATACGGAGTCCCCATTTGAGTTTGAAAAGCTAGAAGACGCAGAAGCATTTATAGACTTATTAGCAAAAGCCAGGATGTCAAATCGTATAGAGAAGATCATGGAGGAGATAATCAATGACTGATGATAAACTAACGAAAATCATGGGAAAAGAATACGCGGAATCCTATGACGGTAAACTTTTCTATGCTCTAGAAAAAGTTTACTTAGAAGCGACCAAAGGAAAAGCAAAAATTGTTTGCCATAAAATCGCTAACCTCATTAAATATGAGGATAGGCAACGTCTATCCTATAGCGGTATAACTTATAGCCCAAGCGGTGAAGCTATCCGATGGGGAAAAGACTCACCCTGGGAAGATGTACCACTTTTTACACGACCAAAGATCAATGAAGTTTCCGCATTAATAATGTGGACAGCCCCAAACTCCGGACAAGAATTCCTGCAATTATGGCAGGATAATCCCCAAAAAGTAGCTTGGCTTCTTATAGATTCAGTCAAACTGATAGAAGTCGTACATCAAACTCGCGGGTTGCTTCACGGTTAAAATTCGCGGGTTGATTGCACCACAGCATCCAACCTCCCCCCCTACACCACAAAGCTTGGTGTAGGTTCCCTGCGTGCGATCGCGGCGATAACAACCGTGAAATACCATGATACCGTGTAGACACGGACATTATCTAGACAAGGTAACAAAATATGGCACGAAAAAAACAGAAAACGCCACGGAAAACCCACATCCTACCTCACACTCGGCAGTCTTTACTGCCCAATCAGGATTTAGATCCAGAAACCGGACGTTTCACTCAGATCGGACAGGCTCCTCTGGGAAAGCCCATTTCGATCCGACTACCTCAACCCATCGAGGAAGAATATAGGCGACAGGCAGAGGAATCTGGAACCTCAATGGCTTCCCTTCTCCGAGAGAAACTCAGCACCCTTGTAATAGATAAAAAGCAGTACAAAGAAATGATGGGTATACAATAAATTGTCATTGTCATGAGTCGGGTAGAGCGATCGCCTCCCTCATCGTTCCCCGTCCCCGACTTGACCAGACCACTTGACCAGACCATTGGAAATTTCATCTATTATGTCTATGTCTTCACCAATAACATCTTCTACCTCCATCACTTATATCAATGATTAGACAGGAGACAGGTAGATTGCTGGCACTACCTCCAACTCCTTACGCCAAAGGCATTCTGCCACACGCTTTTTAAATTTGTTTGGGGGTATACAAGTTCCTGACCTGTGAACTGGTGGGCTGGTCTTCCATCTAGTCGAATCGCTGCATTCAGCCCACATTTCCTGTCTGCATCTCCCTGATAGTTAAAGGTACACGGGAAGGGGATTTCGGAAAACGGAAAAGGTTTGTTATTTTTGGGGACAAACGCCCCCTGAATTAATTTTTTCCTCTACCTCCAATCCAATAACCTGCTGGCACACTTCCGGGTAAGCTTGAAAGGCGAGAATAATCTCTTCCCGTCTCCACGATTTCTTTACCTCTACACCATGCTGATGAGCTATTTCAATTAATTTCGTCTTGTTTTCGGCGCAATCCAGAACTTGCGATCGCGCCAACTCAAAGGCATTGGCTTTATCTTCTGCAATTTGCTGTGCCGCTTTCTGTTCCTTGCCTGCTGCTATCTGATCTGCCCTTTCAGAGAATGCTTCTTCTGAAATTCCAATCAATTCCAGGATCAAAGACCGGACACCTGGGAAGCGGCGATAGTGGGAGATTAGCGGATCAGCAGGATGCGCCCAGGTGGATGCCCGACGGCGGTCAGAATTCCGTGTCCCAACTAAAGGGGCATAATCGCCGCTGTGGAGGCGCTCACTTGCCCACTTATTAAACCAATTTTCCAAGTGGAGAAAATTGATAGCTTTAGGCAAGAAACTTGCCTTTTCGTGAGCTACAGCAAACGAACCCCCAAAGTAAAACCACCCAGTTGATGACTCATTAAGGCATTCTAAAATGTGGCGCTCAGTCTGCATAACGCAGTAGATATGATCGTCAGTCAGACACACGTCCCGCATTTCTCACAAACTAATTTGAGAAGCTAATTTGAAGGGGAAAAGTAGAAGTTTTCATGCACAGAATAGAAAA
>NZ_JBKHUP010000100.1:0-27339 GCF_046565525.1 Coleofasciculus sp.
TGTGGTTTTCCTTCTTTCCTGGTCGAAACCTGCTTATTCCAGTATTGATTAAATGCTTTCATGGCACGGGCATCAATCTTGACCCTTTTAAATAACTAGGTGGCTTAGGCTTATTTGGTAATTGCCCTTTGAACCAAAGCTTACGCAACCCCTTGTATGATTTGAAGGATTCAGCAACACTCAATAGCGTTTGCTGTACTCCCCTAGGTTTCTTTTTCTTAGCCATTGCCGAACTACGCTCTCTTACACTTGTACTCCCTCAACATCGTCTTTCTCCCACTCAATCTCTATTAGTTCACTAATACTCCTGAGTCCAAAATATTTGCAGAGCGTCTTGACTGTGTGGTTGTCGATCCGATCAAAGTGGTTTCGACACAACTTACCTACGGTCGTGGGGCTTAATCCCGTTTGAGCCGCTAAAGTTTTTTGATTTAAGCTTTTCTGTTCCATTAACTAGGCGACTTCAGTCGCTACCGCGCATTCCTCTCCGGTCTAAAGCTTGCCCTCGAGCGAAGCGAAGGGACACGGAGTTTCCTGCGACGGAGAATGTCTTATGAATGGACGTGAAGGAATAGAGCAGGGGGGTGAGGGGTCTGACCCCTGAGAAAGCCAGCAGTATCCTTAAGGGGTAGGATTCGGATAGCGGGCGTGAATGGCATTAATTTCTGCCAAGATATCCTGATCCAATGTCACCTCAGCCGCACTCAGATTTTCCTTAAGTTGTTCGATGGTGGTTGCACCGATAATCGTACTGGTGACAAACCAACGCGATCGCACAAATGCCAAGGCTAACTGGGCTGGCGTCAAATTCTGCTTATGGGCAATTTCCACATACTCCTTCACGGCTTCGGTGAGATTGGGTTTCTCATACCGCCTACCAAATCCTTGAAATAGGGCTAGCCGTGACTTTTCCGGGATACCGTTGAGATATTTACCCGTCAGCAAGCCAAAGGCTAGGGGACTGTACGCTAGCAACCCAACTTGATTAAATCGACAGGCTTCCGCTAGGTGAATATCAAAGATGCGGTTAACTAAGCTGTAGGCATTTTGAATCGACACCACTTTGGGTAATCCTAGCTGCTTGGCAACATGGCAAAACTCACACACACCCCAAGGGGTTTCATTACTCAACCCCAAATAGCGAATTTTCCCGGCTTTGATGAAGCCTGCGAATACCTCCAGTTGTTCAGCAATCGGTACAGTATCCCGTTCGTGCTTGGGATCGTAATCGGGGGCGCCAAACAAGGGAACATAGCGATCGGGCCAATGGATTTGATAGAGGTCAATATAATCAGTACGCAGGCGCTTAAGACTATCTTCTAGTGCTTGTTCAATATTCGGGCGGTCAATTCGGTGGTTTTCTCCCCGAATCCAGCTTATCCGAGACCCAGGACCGGCAATTTTGGTCGCCACAATTAGCTGATCGCGCTGCTGCTTAACTAACCACTCGCCAATATACTCCTCCGTCTTCCCCTGAGTTTCCGCCCGTCCCGGTACGGGATACATTTCTGCTGTGTCAATAAAGTTAACACCTTGGGAAATCGCATAGTCTAATTGCTCTGTGGCATCTTCTATAGTATTCTGCTGACCATAGGTCATGGTTCCTAGACAAATTTCTGAAACCCGTAGGTTGCTCTCCCCCAGTTGTTTGTACTCCATACCTGATTATTAAATAATTGTCATCCTTCTATATTAATACAAAATATTAAAACGCTATTCCACTCAAGGAATTATTAATTTTTCTTGAATTTAGGTTAAATCTTAATTAACATATATTAATATTCTATTATTATCAGATCGAATAAAAATACTCAAAGGTTAACGCCATGCCTATTGTTACAGCCCTTCGTTCTTTTTTGAACAATCCCCAAGCTATTCCTAAAAATATTTTTCTGCGCCTACCTAAAACGATTTCTCATGAACCCCATATTTTTGTATTTGGTGCGCCTCGAAGTGGAACAACCTTGATGAAATTAATTTTAGGCGCTCATCCTAACTTGAGTAGTTTTGGTTATGAAACTGGCTTGTTTATGTACCGGGATATTTATGGATTTACTTATGAAAGATTTACCGCTACAGAAATAGCCGATTTAATTGAACAGTCCCAAGATATTGTGCAATTTTACGATAAATTCACTCAACATATCACTCAACAAACAGGAGGTCAGCGTTTTATTGAAAAAACTCCCCAGCATGTTTTGAGGCTGAAGTTTTTATTAAAGCACTTTCCCAACGCCAAGTTTATTAATATATTCCGCGATGGTCGAGACGGCTATTGTTCAGCACGTCATCACCAAAACGTTCCCCAAGGAAAGAGTATCGTCCGTTATGCTTACTACTGGAAAAAATGTATAAATGCGAGACTAAGACAGGGCGAGAATGAAAATATTTTTGACGTTAAGTATGAAGAATTAACGAATGACCCGGAACAGGTAGTTAGACAAATTATGAATTTTATTGGAGAAAAGTATGATTCCAGACAGATCAATCCTAAATACTATTCCCAGAACACAATTACTCAAGATACTCGCCAAGAGTTTCGTAAATTATCCAAATCCATTGATCAGTCGAGTCAAGGGCGCTGGAAAAAAGAGTTAACTGAATCAGAGATAAAGCAGTTTCATGAAATCGCAGGTCGAGAATTAGAAATACTCGGCTATATTAAGGAGGGTTTAAAGGTGGGTACAGACCATTTATTGAACAGTCACTGACTTATAGCAAAAGGCAGAAGGCTCCAAGGGCATAATTTATTGTTGTATTGGTATCGATAAATACAGCGTTATCGACCTCACTCGTCATACATATCCTCACGTCTTAGAGAAAGGTTAGGGGGTCAAGAACCAACACTAATCACAGGAAAATTTAATGGAGGATGTTTCGTTTGGACGCCGGGGAGGATGTCAATAAATTAATCAGACTTGGGCTTTGCTAGAGACTGAGGTAACTTAGGTAATACGCGATCGCAAAAAAACAGCGTCCCGGATGCGACACAAAGGGGAATAGTAACAAGACGCCAACGCTGATTCCTAATACCAGCTTCTTTAACTCAAATAAAATCGCCCGCCCAATATCCTGGATAAATCCCACCTCTACGGTATGAATTTGACCCGTGCGGATTTCTTCTAACTGTTCCGATAGTTGACCATACCACGGCGCACCCAGTAATACGCCAAACTGGACGAGCAAAAATCCAGTGATCAGCAGTAACCCAATCACCAAGATAAAATCCAGCAACCAGTTGATCCCCGTCGCCAAGACGCCTAGGAAACTCAGCCAAGGGGGAAGACTCGCGATCGCATTATTCAACCATTGCGATAAACTGAGCGTAATACTCTCAACCTGTTGCCAACCCAACACCAGTAATCCGGCATACAGGGCAATACCGATGAACACATTCACCAGAATAGGAGTAATCATGTACCCCCACAGACGTGGTGTGCGTCGGAAAACTGCCAACACCCGCAATGGGTAAGTTGCTCCCGTCACGAATCCAAATCCACTCAGTAGTCTTAACATCGTTGTTTGCCTAATTCTTCCCTATCGACGTTCAGAATGAAACCCAAATTTAAAACAACCCAAGCTTGGCAACAAGCGGGACTATTAATGCAACCCGCCTTAATCCGCATTGTTGATCATATTCGCAAGCAGCTTGAGGTGACCACCTGGAAAGCCACATACAAGGATGTGCAGACGCCGATACCCGGTCATGAGGTATGTTTAGAAAAACCTGATTATTCAACCTGTATTAACTTGTGGGAGTTATGCTTTAAAGTCTGTTTTCAGGAGTACGCCCCGGTTCATGCTGAAGTAGAAAGCCAAGAGGTTGAGATTGATACCAGCCTAATTGATGAAGACGGTGAAGTGGATTGGCATTCTCTGGATACTAAAGCGCAAAAGGTGATTGAGCAAGTATTTGCTGAGTTTGCAGCGGCGTGATAACTTGCCGATGTCTGACTTTTCACGGCAAATAATTTTGACCCATATCTTTAATGAATTGATGCTCAGGTACTAATACAAAATATGAGAAAAAGGGGGAGGTGGCGATCGCGCACTTTTCATTCTAAAGCTTCAGAGCGTGGGATCACCTTTGAGGCTGAGCGTCGCTCAATTGCACTCAATGATAGCTCAACAAGTTAGGATGAGAATAAAATTCACCAAGTCGATTATGCAAACCTTGACTGACATTGGAACGCTGATTGTTTGCACAACGGGAACCTGTGGGGGGCGTCCCCGAATAGCAGGTACTCGGATCACGGTTCAGTACATTATCAATGAGATTAGGGCAGGTGTGACTCCTGAAGAAATACTGGAAAATAAACCACACCTAACTCTTGGTGCAATTTATGCAGCTATAGCTCACTACTACGCCAATAAAGAATTTCTTGATGTGGAATTTGCTGCTTATAATCAAGAATGCGCTCGCCTCGAAGCCGAATATTTAGCGGGAAGGCGATCATGAGTCAGATTGGTTTCTATCTGGATGAAGACACTATTAACGCGGCGTTGGTCAAAGCTTTGCGGAATGCTAATCTAAATGTTGTCACAGTTGCAGATGCTGGCAGATTGGGGTATCCCGATGAAGCGCAACTGATATTTCTGAGTGCTTACATCGAAAGGGTTTGAAAATGGAATTCGCGTCCAAGAGCTTTTAGTCCGTAGAGGCAAAGTAGAGTATGGATTGGTCTAATCGTGCGATCGCGCCCCAAGTCTTAGCCTAAGATCACTGTATGATCGCAATTGTATTAGTTGTGTGTAGTCATACATTGCACCTACACTAATATCTATATCCAGATTGCCCAGACAGTTATGAACAGCCCCTTCCTAACTCGCCTCCATAGTCCCCAACGCCCGGTTCTCGTCTTCGATGGCGCCATGGGAACCAACCTCCAAACCCAAAACCTCACCGCAGCAGACTTTGGTGGGGCAAAGTATGAAGGATGTAATGAGTATCTGGTTCACACCAAACCCGAAGCCGTGGCGACGGTTCATCGCCGTTTCTTGGAAGCGGGGGCGGATGTGATTGAGACGGATACCTTTGGTGGGGCTTCGATTGTTCTGGCAGAATATGATTTAGCCGATCAAGCCTATTCTCTGAATAAAGCGGCGGCTGAACTGGCAAAAGGGGTGGCGGCTTCATTCTCGACTCCAGAAAAACCCCGATTTGTCGCGGGTTCTATGGGACCGACAACGAAACTCCCCACACTGGGACATATTGATTTTGACACGATGCAAGCTACCTTTGCTGAACAAGCCGAAGGACTCTATGACGGCGGTGTAGATTTATTTATTATCGAAACCTGTCAGGATGTGCTACAAATTAAAGCCGCCTTGAATGGGGTTGAAGAAGTCTTTCGTAAAAAAGGGGAACGCCGCCCGATTATGGTATCGGTAACCGTGGAAGTTCAGGGGACTATGCTAGTCGGAACCGAAATTGGCGCGGCGCTGGCAATTTTGGAACGCTATCCCATTGATATTCTCGGTCTAAACTGCGCCACAGGACCCGATCGCATGAAGGATCATATAAAATATCTGTCCCAGCATTCGCCGTTTGTGGTGTCTTGTATCCCGAATGCGGGGTTACCGGAAAATGTCGGGGGACAAGCCCATTATAAATTGACGCCGATGGAACTGCGGATGGCGTTAATGCATTTTATTGAAGACTTGGGTGTACAGGTAATTGGGGGCTGTTGCGGTACTCGCCCGGAACATATCCAACAATTAGCCGAAATTGCCCAAACCCTGACGCCAAAAGAACGTCATCCAGAGTACGAACCCGCCGCCGCATCGATTTACTCAACCCAACCCTATGAGCAGGATAACTCATTCCTAATTGTTGGAGAACGGTTAAATGCCAGTGGGTCGAAAAAATGTCGCACTCTACTCAATAATGAAGACTGGGATGGATTAGTTTCCTTAGCTAGGGCGCAGGTACGCGAAGGCGCCCATATCCTGGATGTGAATGTGGATTATGTGGGACGGGATGGGGTGCATGATATGCACGAATTGGTATCCCGTTTAGTAACCAATGTTACTTTACCCCTGATGCTAGACTCCACGGAATGGGAAAAGATGGAGGCGGGGTTAAAAGTCGCGGGGGGGAAATGTATCCTCAATTCCACGAACTATGAAGATGGGGAGGAACGTTTCCTGAAAGTTTTGGAGTTAGCCAAAACGTATGGGGCGGGTGTGATTGTCGGTACAATTGACGAAGAGGGGATGGCGAGAACCGCCGACCGAAAATTCGCGATCGCGCAACGGGCGTATCGTCAAGCTATAGAGTATGGGATTCCACCCCATGAGATCTTTTTTGACCCCCTAGCTTTACCGATTTCGACAGGGATTGAAGAAGACAGAAGCAACGGGAAAGCGACGATTGAATCGATTCGGCGGATGCGTCAAGAACTACCCGGATGTCATATTATTCTCGGTGTTTCTAATATCTCCTTTGGACTCAATCCCGCCGCCCGGGTGGTATTGAACTCCATGTTTTTGCATGAAGCCATGGCGGTGGGGTTAGATGCGGCGATTGTTAGCGCCAGTAAGATATTACCGCTAGCGAAAATTGAACCTGAACATCAAGAGATTTGCCAAAAACTGATTTATGATCAACGCGAGTTTGATGGAGATATTTGCACCTATGATCCCTTAGGGGAGATTACCCAGCTATTTGAAGGCAAAACCACGAAGCGCGATCGCACCGTGGATGAGAATCTGCCGATTGAGGAACGACTCAAGCGTCACATTATCGACGGGGAAAGGATTGGCTTGGACGATAGTCTGGCTAAAGCCTTAGAAATTTATCCGCCTTTAGAGATTATCAATACGTTTCTCTTAGATGGGATGAAAGTGGTTGGCGAACTCTTTGGTTCCGGACAAATGCAACTCCCCTTTGTCTTGCAATCCGCCGAAACCATGAAAGCGGCGGTGGCGTATTTAGAACCGTACATGGAAAAAGAAGACGGGGAAAATAATGCCAAGGGAATCATGGTGATTGCTACGGTGAAAGGGGATGTTCACGATATTGGTAAAAATCTGGTGGATATCATCCTCACCAATAATGGGTATAAGGTGGTGAATCTGGGAATTAAGCAGTCCGTAGACAATATTATTGAGGCGTATAAAGAACATAATGCCGATTGTATTGCCATGAGTGGGCTTCTGGTGAAATCCACGGCATTTATGAAAGATAACCTGGAGACGTTTAATGAACAGGGAATCACCGTACCCGTAATTTTAGGGGGTGCAGCCTTGACGCCGAAGTTTGTCTATGAAGATTGTCAGAATACCTATCAAGGGAAAGTGGTTTATGGCAAAGATGCTTTCTCAGACTTACACTTCATGGATAAACTCATGCCCGCTAAAGCTGGTGAAAAGTGGGATGATTTAAAAGGCTTCTTAGATGAAGTGACGACGGATGAAGTCCCGGATGAAACCGATGAGTCATCGGAAAACGGCAAATCAGATAAACAGAAGAAAACCAAGAAGTCATCGGCGAAAAAATCCGTTCCAGAGGTGGAAGACACTCGCCGTTCCGAACATATTACCTTAGAGATTAATCGCCCAACGCCGCCCTTCTGGGGAAGTCGTATCTTGCAACCGGAAGATATTCCCATGGATGAGGCATTGTGGTATCTGGATTTGCAGGCGCTAATTGCCGGACAATGGCAGTTCCGCAAACCGAAAGACCAATCTCGTCAGGAGTATAATCAGTTTCTAGAAGAAACGGTTTATCCGATTCTCGGCGACTGGAAACAGCGGGTTGTAGCGGAGAACTTATTGCATCCGCAAATAATTTATGGGTATTTTCCTTGTCAATCTGAAGGAAATTCTCTGCATCTATTTGATCCAGAGATGATGAATCAAGAGAGTGAGAACCATCCAGAGAAATGGGAACCCATTGCCACATTTAAGTTCCCGCGACAAAAATCGGGACGGCGTCTATGTATTGCTGATTTCTTTGCGCCTAAAGATTCGGGAATTATCGATGTATTCCCGATGCAGGCGGTAACGGTGGGGGAAGTTGCGACTAAATACGCCAAGCAGCTATTTGAATCGGATCAATATACTGATTATCTCTACTATCACGGTTTCGCGGTGCAAATGGCAGAAGCCTTAGCCGAATGGACACACGCCCGGATTCGCCGGGAGTTAGGATTGGCGAGTGAGGAACCAGATACAATTCGGGATATATTAGCGCAACGGTATCAAGGTTCACGATACAGTTTCGGCTATCCGGCTTGTCCTAATATACAGGATCAATACAAGCAACTGGAGTTTTTGGGGTGCGATCGGATCAACCTGTACATGGACGAAAGTGAACAATTGTATCCAGAACAATCGACAACCGCGATCGTTACTTATCATCCCGTAGCGAAATATTTCAGTGCTTAATGTTTGCCATGGAACCTCTATGCCGTTGTTCAAGGCATTAAGATTTATATGGTTTAAACTAAAAACTGCTGTGTTCAAGATATCCTAGGCTTTATCTAGAGAAAAATTAGTCTGCTCGTTGACTAATTCCGGGTAAAGGCAGGAAGCGCATGGATATCGTAGAGTACAATCGCCTCAAACTGACTATCCGACATCAACCTTTGTTACTGTGGCTTTTGAGTTGTATTCTCGCCGCCGTCGGAGTCGGGGTAATTTCCTTTCAAAGTGGGTCAACCTTAACCTGTCAGCGAGGGGCAAAAACAGGCAGTTGTGAATTAGTTAAGTCAGGGTTAGTCGGCTCAGAGGTTAGAACTATTCCTTTAGAGAGTTTACGAGATGTCAGTCTTGATCTCAATCTGAAGAATGATAGTAATGATACTTATCGGGTTGTCCTGTTGACGGGAAGCGAAGAAATTCCCTTCACCTCGCATTACAGCGCCGATAGTAATCAGCAAGAGTCTATTGCTTTTGAAATTAATGCCTTTATTATAAATCAAAACCAGGCATCCCTGAACGTTCAGCAAGACGATCGCTGGTTTAGTTATGTGTTTGGCAGTTTATTGATCGGGGTGGGGTTGTTCGTAGCGGTGCATAAGGGGAAAGTCGTTACCTTGAGCTTTGATAAAGTGCGCGATCGCATGATGCTAAAGCAACGGGGTTTGCTCAATGGTACAA
Organism: Coleofasciculus sp.; assembly: GCF_046565525.1. Classification (NCBI taxonomy): domain Bacteria; kingdom Bacillati; phylum Cyanobacteriota; class Cyanophyceae; order Coleofasciculales; family Coleofasciculaceae; genus Coleofasciculus; species Coleofasciculus sp. The sequence continues at coordinate 9,106 of NZ_JBKHUP010000100.1, forward strand.
CCATAGAACTCCCCCTTGCCGAGATTGTTGATGTAACGATAGAAACGATTAGAGATGCCAAAGATCGCCAGATAGAGCGAGTGGCTCTGGTTTTGGATTCGGGTAAGCATTTAGCCATAACCCCCGATGCTGATCCGTTCTGGGACTACAAAAAAGTGGCTCACTGCATTCGCGTCTTTCTGAATCTCAACTCGGAGTCGTCTCGAAAGACGCCACAGATCTGAGCAATGTAGAGACGTAGCATGCTACGTCTGCCATGGCACGTCTGGGAGATGAGGGCGGGTTTTGAACCAACGTTATCATCAATAGCTGGCGCAAAGTCCCTAAACCCGCCCCTACACACTTGAAAACTCAAAACTTTCTAGCAACGCGCTAACCTATTCCTGGTAGGCTGATAGCTGAGATTAACAGCGTAGATGGGCTAATATGGGACTGAATCGGCGGACTTTCCTGCAAAAAGCTGGCTTGGGGCTGGCAGCACTGGGAGTCAGTGAAACGGTACTATCACTCCTTGGTGATAAGAGTTTAGCCGTGCCTCTGTTGGAGCGTTATTTTCAGGTGCTGGCACAACCGGGTGGACGTAAGTTGGCACTCCTGGTGGGAATCAATGAGTATCCGCGCACGACAGCTTTGGCAGGGTGCGTGACGGATGTGGAGTTGCAACGAGAACTGTTAATTCATCGGTTTGGGTTCAATGCGAACGATATCGTGACGCTGACGAATAGCCAAGCCACTCGTGAGACGATTGAAACGGCGTTTATTGAACATCTGACCAAACAAGCCGAGGCGGGTGATGTCGTTGTCTTCCACTTCAGTGGTTATGGTAGCCAGGTGCAGATGCCTCAGCAGGAGGCGACAGCAGACCCTTCAGTAGGCTTACAGAACAGTTTTGTACCCGTTGATGGGATATTACCCACAAAAGGCGAACCCGTCGCTAATGATTTTTTAGCCGAAACCTTGGCGTTGCTGTTGCGATCGCTAAAGACGGATCAGGTGACGACAGTTCTAGATACCAGTCATACGCAAGCGGTGAATGTCTTCAAAGGGAGTCTAAAAGTCCGCTCTTCTCCCCGCAAATCCGCCCCAGCGCCTAATCCCGATGAACTGGCGTTTCAAGAGCAACTGGTGCAGCGGATCAAAGCCTTATCCAAACCATGGAAATTACTAGATAAATCCATGGAAATGCCGGGACTGGTGTTAGCGGCGGCGGGTTCGTCTCAACCCGCAACCGAGGTGCAGTGGAATGGCTTTAGTGCGGGTTTATTTACCTATGCTCTAACTCAGCATCTCTGGCAAGCCACTGCTGCAACCAGTGTTCAGATTAGCGTGAGTCGAACGGCTGGGATTGTGAATCAATTCGTTGGCAATAATCAACAGCCACAGTTAATCGGTCAAAAGAGTCAAAATTCCTTGCTTGCCTATTACTTATCTCCCAATCCCCCCTTAGGGGCAGATGGAGTCGTTACGGCGATTGAAGAGAATGGTAAGGTGGCACAGCTATGGTTAGCGGGATTACCTGCACCCGTGCTGGAGTACTATAGTCCCAATTCGGTTCTAGAGTTGCTCAATGAGAAACTGTTAAGTTTACCACCGTCGCAATCAGACAAGTCTCCAGCTACGGATAACCCCGCCCAACCTGCCCCTAAATCGGTGCAACTCCAACTGCGATCCAAAGACGGGTTAACCGCCAAGGCACGTATACTGAGTGGGAATAGCGGGGAAAATGTTCAACCGCAAGTCGGTCAATTGGTACGCGAACGGATTAGAGTATTGCCCCGGAATTTGGGTTTGACTATTGCCCTAGATACTCACTTAGAACGCATTGAACGGGTGGATGCAACCAGTGCCTTTGCCAGTATTCCTTCAGTGTCTTCAGTTGTGGTTGCTGGGGAACAAACGGCGGATTATTTGTTTGGCAGAGGGAAAAAACAGGCAACAGAAACCTCGGAACCGAAGTTTAAAGGAGGCTATGGACTCTTTTCGATTGTCCGTAACCCAATTCCTAATAGTCTGGGCGAGGAGGCTGAGGCAGTTAAATCAGCCGTTAATCGCTTAAGTGGCAAATTTAAAACCTTATTGGCAATGAAATGGCTACGGTTGAGTGCGAATGAAGGCTCCTCGCGCCTTGGAATTCGGGCGTCCCTAGAAATGATCGCCCCGGAAACTAAGACAATCATTTCTAGGGAAACCTGGCGCACTGCTTCCGGGTTGAGTACCGATCAAACCAAGAAAAATGCGGGTAATGCAGTGCCATCTGTGGGATCAGCAACAATGCCAAGGTTACCGATTGGCAGTCGGGTGCAGTATCGCCTAGAGAATTATAGCGATCGCCCTTTGTATTTCCTGCTATTGGGTTTGGAAAGTAGCGGCAGTGCGATCGCGTTTTATCAGCAAAACCCTTCCCCAGAAGGATTAGAGTCAGAAAAAAATTCCCCACTGATCAGTGGCGCGATTAAACCGGGAGAAACTCTGATTCTGCCCAAACCATCGGCATCTTTTAATTGGACGGTTCCAGGTCCTGTGGGCGTGACGGAAATGCAACTGATTTGCAGCCCTTCTCCGTTCAAAGGCGCGATCGCAGCATTAGAATCAGCCATGCGTCCGAAGGGAGAGGGAGAACGAGTTGGCGATTTGTTTAATCCCCTAGAAGTCACACGGGCGATTCTACAAGACTTGCATCAAGCGAGTAGCATTACTCCAGATAAGTTTGGTATCGGTTCTGATATGTATGCATTGGATGTGAATGCTTGGGCAACCTTGAGTTTTAATTATCAAGTGGTTTCATGATTTGTCATTGGTCATTGGTCATTTGTCAAGGGTTTGAGGGCGATTTACAGAACTTGATACAGTACCGTTTTATTTTGTCCGACTACTTAGAACTTTTCCACAATCAACAATCAACAGTTAATCTCTGTCGAATGATAGATTTATTCTAAATCAGCTTAGTGGATGATAACGGTAAATTCCTATATTCAGTGAAGTCTTTCCCGAGGAACTACTCGTGCGCCAGGATCGAATTCTTGCCTTAGTGTTGATTATTATTTGCGTCGTGGTGGCATTGGGGAATTGGTTAGGAGGCGGTACTCCCCGTCCGGAACAGGTAGGTTCGGGTAGAGGTATTCGCACCAGGGGTCAGGCAGATGTAGCTCTTCTGGAAGTCTATGGTATGATCAGCGACCAACCGACAACCACGCCATTTGCTACAAACGATACCTCAAATTCTAATGCGTTGATTAAAGCGATTCGCCAAGCTCGCAATGATCAGGTAAAGGCAATTCTACTGCATATTAATAGTCCAGGTGGAACTCCGGCAGCATCGCAAGCGATTTACAATGAGCTGATGCGAACCCGTGAGGAAACTGATATTAAAATTATTGCCAGTATGGGTGATGTTGCTGCGTCTGGCGCTTATTATGTCGCCAGTGCTGCCCATCATATTGTTGCCAATCCCGCATCGGTAACGGGTTCAATCGGGGTAATTGTTCGCACCCAAAATGTTTCGCCCTTGTTGGATAATATTGGCGTGCAAACCGATAATATTAAAAGCGGTCAATATAAAGATATACTCTCTCCATTTCGAGAGACAACATCAGACGAACGGCAAATCGTGCAAGGGATTGTTATGGACTCCTATCAGCAATTCCTGGATGCCATTGTCGCTGCTCGGGAAATCTCGATGGAGCAGTTAAAACCGCTAGCAGATGGGCGAGTTTTTACCGGGAGAGGCGCTAAGGAACTCAATTTAGTCGATTCCTTGGGGAACTCCTATGATGCTCTGCAAAAAACGGCGGAGTTAGCGAATATCCAAGGCGAACCGAAAGTCCGCAATTATACTTCAGGATTTTTGCAACAACCGTTTGATATGTTGTTCTCGTCTTTTTGGCAGCAGTTGATTCCAGGGTATCAAACGATTCGTCAGCGGATTGACTGGAACAAATTACCGTTACTGGTGATGGAATAGTTTGTTTTTGACTTTGTACAGACGTTCCGCCGGAACGTCTCTACTAATTTTGACCGCTAACTGTGATTACTTGTTATGCTGGATTCCTTTTATACAGCTATTTTCCGCCCCTCTTCAGAAATTCGCTCTCCCATTCAAGCCGCCATTGCCATTGGGTTACTTGTCATACTGATTATGGCGCTAAACGCCGCAGGTGCGGCGGGATTAGGTGTGGGGGGTATCCTCGGCTTTGGTTTGCTGTTCCTGTTTGCTGGATTGCTGGGTTGGTATTGGCTGGGAGCATCCCTGAACCTGGTGGCTCAATTGTTCGGGGGACAAGGGAATGGTAGAGAAAGCTTGAGTGCGATCGCGCAAGGCTTGTGGCCCCTACTCCTCACTGCACCTGCGATCGCGGCGAGTCAATGGTCTCAAACCCTAGGTGCTATGTTCTCTCTGGCGATTACCGTTGGCGTGTTTGCGACTCTGGCGATCGCCATCCGTCGGGTGCATCAGTTGAGTTGGTTGTCATCGATTCTCTGTGTGGCAATTACCTTTAGTCTTTCTTTCTTAGCGCTATTCGGACTCATCCTGTGGCCCCTAATGATTATTTTGGGCACCTAAACGCGAGAAATCAGCCATTGTCTGTGCCGAAAAATTGTTAGGATTTTCAACATGGCTAATTCTCGTATCCAAAAATTACTCGCCTATCTGCGCCCTCATACCACTCAGGTATCATTAGGCATCCTGGCTCTGCTGATTGTCAACGCGGTGGGGGTCTACATTCCCCTGCTGATTCGGGATAGTATTGAGGAACTCCGCATCGCCTTCGCCTTTGATCAGGTGTTGCAGTTAGTCGGACTCATCTTTATCCTGGCATCCTTGATGTGGGCGATTCGCATGGCATCGCGTATCTTCATCTTTGGGGTGGGGCGTCAGGTAGAATTTGACCTCAAGCAAAAGATTTTTCAACATCTGCTTACCCTAGAACCGTCTTATTTCTCTACGAATACAGCGGGTGATTTGATTAACCGCGCCACGAGTGATGTGGACAATATCCGCCGTCTTGTCGGGTTTGCGGTGTTGAGTTTAGCCAATATTGTCTTTGCCTACGGTTTGACGCTACCTGTGATGATGTCGATTGAGTGGCGGCTGACATTCTTGGCGCTGGCGGTTTATCCAGTCATGTTGATCACAGTTCGCCTGTTTAGTGATAAGCTGCGTACTCAACAACAGGCGGTTCAGGAAGAACTCTCAAACCTCAGCGAATTGGTTCAGGAAGATATGAGTGGTATCTCCCTGATTAAAATTTACGCCCAAGAAGAAAATGAACGGCGTGCCTTTCGAGGTTTGAATCAACGACTTTTATCGGCAAATCTGGGATTAGCCAGCACTCGCAATATCCTGTTTCCAGTGATTGAAGCCCTATCCTATATCAGCTTACTCCTGTTGATGTGGTTTGGAGCGGGTGCGATCGCGAGGGGGGCGATTACTGTGGGGGATTTTGTCGCCTTGGTTATTTATGCGGAACGGTTAGTCTTCCCCACCGCCTTACTGGGATTCACGATTACCACCTATCAACGGGGTGAGGTGAGTATTGACCGAGTGGAGTCAATTTTGACCATTGAACCCAAAATTAAAAATGCCCCAGATGCAATGGCGCTTGTGCAACCGATTCAGGGAGAGTTAAGAGCCAAACACCTCAGCTATACGTTCCCCGATGCCAGAACCCCAGCCATCCAAGCCGTTGACTTTCATATTCATCCCGGTGAAACGGTGGCAATAGTCGGTGCGATTGGTTCAGGAAAATCAACTTTGGCGAATGTTTTGCCTCGCCTGTTGAATATTGCACCAAATCAGTTATTTCTGGATAGCTACGATGTCACTCAGATACGCTTACCTGATTTAAGAGCCGCGATCGCTTATGTTCCCCAAGATAGCTTTTTATTTAGTACCAGTCTTAAAAATAACATTGGTTACGGCGCTCCGGGAAGTGAACAGCCGGAGATAGAACAGGCGGCAAAACAAGCTCAAATTCACTCAGAAGTTCTCAATTTTCCCCAACAATATGAAACAATGGTGGGAGAACGGGGAATTACTCTGTCTGGTGGTCAACGTCAGCGAATTGCCCTGGCTAGGGCTTTAGTCATGGATGCGCCGATTCTGATTTTAGATGACGCCCTCTCTAGTGTAGATAATCAAACCGCGACCAAAATTTTGGCGAATCTTTCCACAGGGGTTGACCGCAAAACGGTGATTTTTATCTCTCACCAGCTTTCAGCCGCAGCTACGGCTGATCGGATTTTTGTCATGGATGCTGGGAAGATTGTGCAAATTGGGACTCACTCTGAATTGATCCAACGTCCGGGGCTTTATCAATCCCTGTGGAGTCAGCACCAGATTGAGGAAGTTTTGCATTAATTTTGTCCTTCGTCATACTCGCTTCCCTGGAGAAGCAAGCTACGTCATTTGTCAGAGAACAGGGAATAGGGAACAGGGAGTGAGATATTGTAAAGTTTTGGTAACTAATTATTAGAATTGTCGCCGATTTAATTAAAGGTAAAAATTGATACAATTACCCATCGGTCAACTCGGTTATTATTCAAGGGGACATTGTGAAAAGCAATGGGCAGATGTTTAACGTTTGTCTAAATAGGGCATTTCACCTATCGTTGCGCTATACAGCTTCATTGAGTACCAGGGATTCGTGTTCAGGGTGTTTCGCTTTTGTCACTTTCCAACGTTGAAATTAAACGGCGGAGAATTGAGAAACCTTAAATGGAATCATTAATCCAGATGGCGATAGTATGACATCATGTCCGGCTGTATAGTTCGTCTATCATACCTGTCGTGATTGAGTCAAAAACCATACCCTTCTACCCTTTTACCCTTCTACCCTTCTACCCTTTTTAGGCACTTAACGGGAGAATATTGCGGGAACATCAGTAATGAGCGAATTCAACCAGTCAGTGATCAGATCTGGTGCGGCGATCCGTGTTGGTATTTTACATTCTTTAAGTGGCACAATGGCGATTAGCGAAGCCTCGTTAAAGGATGCGGAACTTATGGCGATCGCAGAAATTAATCAAGCGGGTGGTGTCTTAGGACATCAGATTGAACCCGTGATCGAAGATGGCGCGTCCAAATCAGCCACATTTGCCCTTAAAGCCAGAAAGCTAATCGAACAGGATCAAGTTGCTACAATCTTTGGCGGGTGGACTTCTGCAAGTCGCAAAGCGGTTTTACCGATCTTAGAAGAACTTAACGCCCTGATGTGGTATCCGGTTGAATATGAAGGACTCGAATGTTCTCGCCACATTTTTTATACCGGTATTTGCCCGAATCAACAAGTCGGTCCAGCGGTGGATTGGTTGCTAGCACATAAGGGGAAACGCTTTTATCTAATTGGTTCAGATTATGTTTTTCCCCGAACGGCGAACAAGTTAATTAAGGCGCAGCTTAAACAACAAGGGGGAAGTTTAGCTGGGGAAGATTATGTTCCTTTAGGGATGACAGACTTTGGTGATTTGATTGCCAGGATCAAGGAAGCTAAGCCGGATGTAGTCTTCAATACCTTGAATGGGGATAGTAATTTAGCCTTTTATCAACAATACAAAGAAGCAGGAATCACGGCGGCGGAGATTCCCATTTTAGCCGTGAGTGTCGCTGAAGAGGAATTGCGCCGAATTGGGGGAAGTATCGCGGTGGGTCATTATGCCAGTTGGAGTTATTTTCAAAGTATTAAGACTCAGAGAAACCGCGAATTTGTTCAGAACTTCCAGGCACGTTATGGTCAAGATCGTGTGACCAGTGATCCGATTGAGTCGGCGTATGTCCAGGTTTATCTATGGAAACAAGCCGTAGAAAAAGCGGGTTCTTTTGATGTGGAATTGGTGCGGGAAGCGGCTTATGGGCAACAGTTTGAAACGCCGGGAGGGAAGATTAGTATTGAGACGAATAACCATCTGAGCAAATATTGCCGGATTGGTAAGATTTTGGATGGTGGTCAATTTGAAATTGTCTTTACCAGTGTCGGGCGACTTAAACCTCAGCCTTGGTTAGGAATTGAAAAGTTAAGTGATCAGATCTCGCCCGTCGTGATTGATATGTTGGCAGAGGTGTCCCAATCGATTCAATATAGCTGCCAACTGGAACAAAAGTCCCGTGAATTGGAAGCAGCGATGGCGCAATTGATGGCGACGAATGAAAAGTTGCAACGCACTCAAGACCAATTATTGCAAGCCGAAGCCCAATTTCGTGAGTTACAAGATCAAGAAAAACTGCTGAAGCGTCGCTTGTCTAGTCAAATTCGCAGTTCTTTGGAATTAGAACAGATTTTGAAGACGGCGGTGAAGGAAATCTGTTGTTTATTACATATCGATCGCTGCCAGTTTTTGTGGTATCATCCCCAGAGTAGCCCGCCTCGTTTTGAACCCATGGAAGTGGCGGGAGAGTTGAGTGAGAATGGGGGAGTGCAATGGAACACGGCGGATGAACTTTTGCCGGATTTCCCGTTAATGATTCAGCAGCAATCGTTGCTACGGGTTGACGATATTGCTAGCGATAGCCAGCTTAATGGTAAGAGTCGCGATCGCTTCCTCGATGACGGACTACAAGCCCTGCTAATTGTACCCCTACAAACTCGCAGTAATAAAATTGGTGTCGTGGTTTGTGAACACTATCGGGAAAGTCGCTATTGGAGTGAACAGGAGGTTGAATTAATTGTTTCGGTAGTTGATCAACTATCGAGTGCGATCGATCAAGCTGAATTATATGCTCATAGTCGCACAACCGCCGCATTAGCCACAGCGCAAGCCGAACAACTTAAGCAAGCCTTGCATGATCTGAAAACCTATCAAACACAGTTAGTGCAGACGGAAAAAATGTCCACCTTAGGGACATTAGTCGCGGGTGTAGCTCACGAAATTAATAACCCCACCAGTTTTATTTACGGTAATCTTCACTATGCCAAAGAATACACCGAGGATTTATTAGAAATGCTGGGGTTGTATCAAAAATATTATCCTGAACCCGCACCCGAAATTCAAGATCACGCCCAAGCGATTGAGCTAGAGTTTCTGATCAAAGACTTGCCCAAAACTCTGGGTTCAATGGAGATTGGCGCAGAACGGATTCGTCATTTGGTGTTGAGTTTACGGAATTTCTCGCGTCTGGATCAAGCCCAAATGCAACCCATGGATATTCATGAGGGGATAGAGAGTACTTTACTTTTATTGCGAAATCGGCTGAAAGGGAATGGTCACAATCCAGAGATTGTATTGGTGAAAGAGTATGGGGAGTTACCCTCGGTTGAGTGCTATCCGTCCCAGCTTAACCAAGTATTTATGAATCTCCTGGGTAATGCGATTGATGCGTTAGAGGAAGTCGTCGCCCGGAATGGGACAAATTTTTTGCCGATAATTCGGATTTGTACAGAAGCGTCCTCGGTTGATTATGTGCGGGTGAGAATTCGTGATAATGGAGCAGGGATGACGGATGAGGTGAAGTTAAAGTTATTTGATCCGTTTTTTACGACTAAGCCGATTGGTAAGGGGACGGGTTTGGGGCTTTCGATTAGTTATCAGATTGTTGTAGACAAACATAAGGGAATTTTACAATGTCACTCTACTCCTGGACAAGGAACGGAGTTTATTATTGAGATTCCGGTGCGACAAAATCGTGAAGTTGTTGTTAGCCATGAAATGAGTATCCGACTCAAAGCTCAAGCCCATTAAGAAGGCTTTCCGGCTTCCCCTGCTCCCCCTGCTTCCCCTGCTCCCCCTGCTTCCTACCCCCACCACAATACTTATTCAGCAGACCCTAAGTCCGACTGCTGACCTGCTGAACTCGCCCTTGTAGCACCTCTTTATACAAGCTTTCTAATTGACTAATGTTCCCTCTTAGGGTGTACTTTTCCAGAACCCTAGCTCTTGCTTTTTGTCCTAGGAGGGTTGTCCATTCGGTATGATCCCGTAACAGGGGCAAAAGTGTATTCAATTGAGACGTGACCCGATGGGTATTGAGAATAATACCCGCGCCACCTTCTAAAACCTCACCATCCGCCCCCGCATCAGTGGCGACACAAGCCAGACCACAAGCCATGGCTTCGAGTAATGATAAGGAGAGTCCTTCTAATAACGACGGTAAAATGAACACATCTGCGGCTCGCAGAATGTCAATCCGCTGCTGTTCATCTGCCACAAATCCTAACCAAAGAATCCCATCGTATTTGTCATAAAAGGGTTTCAACGTAGACACCAAAGGTCCACTTCCGACAATCAAAAGCTTGCAGAGAGCGCCCATTTCTGACTGTTTCCACGCCTTGAGTAAAGCCTCTACATTTTTCTCTGTAGCAATGCGACCTTGGTAAACAAATAAGCGTTGGGCATCAACTCGAACTTTCAAATTAGATGTGCCCGGAGCATATTTGTGCACATCAACCCCATTGGGAATGACAGCAAGTTTGTGGCGAGGAACTCCTAAACGCATCAGAAAATCCCGTTGCAGTTGAGAAAAGATAATTACCCGATCATAATGTGCCAAAAACGGAGCGTAGAGTTGATAGGCAAACAGTTGGGTACCTGATTTTAAATTGCGGCGTTTGCCATCAAAGGGGGGATGAAATGTGGCTACTAGGGGTAAATTCAAGTCTTCACAGATTTCTGGAAGCAGAAAATCTAGGGGAGACAAGGTGAGAGACGCATGGACTAAATCCGGGCGGAGTTGCTGTAAGGCTTGTTTGAGCACCTTACTGGCTTTGGGTGAGGGAATTGTATAAACCTGGGATTTGTACAAGCAAGGGAGGGACACCTCTTGACAGCCCGACCACAGGGAGTCTGCGGCGACTTCGTCTTGGGCAAAATGGAGGAAACTAACTTGGTATCCCCGGTCAAGTAAAGCGTTGGTAACTTCTCGACCGTAAGTGACATTTCCACAAAAGGGTGATTTTTTTCCGATCCAGGCGATATGCATTCAGGTTGAATCGTGAGTCTCTATTTGTCAGCGTGGGTTAACATCGCTGATCCTGTAACGGAAATATACCAGTTTAGGCACCCTCCCGCGATCGCAATTATGGCTAAACTGAATAAGACAGGGGCTAACCCGATCCAAGTTTCGGCTAAACCCGCTAAGGCTAAAGGCAGACTCAGGGCTATATTCACCCCATTATTTTGCAGTCCAAAGACCTTACCTCGCATCTCTTCAGGGGTTTCTGCTTGAATCGTGGTTTGCATGGGAATCCCCACCATCGCCCCACACATTCCCAACAAGGCGGTCATTCCTAACGCCATCCAGAGATTATGGGTAAACAGGGATAAACCCGCTAGCGCCACCGACATACCGATCGATCCATAGAGACTCAAGCGATTGTGGGTAAAATGCTGACCCCAATGTCCCAGAATCGCCGCACCACCAGCCATTCCAATGCCCCCCATTGCCAGCAAGAAGCCAAATTGTGAGGCTTTCATCCCCGGAAGGGTTTCCGCGAGTCGTACAGCTAATACGGCTAAGGCAGCGAAAATGGAGAACAAAATTACTAATTGAATCATGGCATTGCGGACGCGCCGTTGGCGTTTGAGGTACAGCAATCCCTCCCAGATATCGGCAAAAACGTGAGGGGTTTCACCTTCAGTGGGTTCAGTATTTTCACCCGTTTTCAGCAGTAGCAGCAACAATCCCGCGATCGCATAAGCCCCACCGACGACGAATTCCTTGCCAAATTGCCAGTCAAGTCCCAGTTGCGCCACAAATTTATCGGTCAGGGCTAATAGGGGATCACCCACGGCAAATCCAATAATCAACGATGCCATCATTGTCGTGGTATATAGGGAATTCGCCGAGAGCAAATTACGACGCTTGACAATCAACGGAATCACAGCTTGTTCGGCTGGGGCAAAAAACTGAGTTAAGGTGGAAACCAAAAATGTGATAATCAACAATCCGTAGAAGCCAACGGGCAAATTGTAGATAGGACTCCAATCGGTCGTCAGCCATAACACCGCCGGGACTGACCAAACCAAGACACCTCGCAGCAGATTCGTCGAGACGAGTACTGCCTTTTTCGACCAGCGATCGACGAACACCCCCGCTAAGGAACCAAACAGGATAGCCGGAATAGTAAAGGCAATCATTAATGCTGAAACCCAACCACTGATGCTGGTTCCCGCCGCCTGAAAGTGGCTAGCAATCAAGGCAATCATCAACACCAGATAGATTTTATCGGCAAGCTGAGAAAAAACCTGACCACTCCACAAGGTTAAAAAATTACCATTTTTCAGAACAGGTACAAACCCTCGTTTTGCTGGTTCAGCAGGAGGTTCAGCCATTTTCGCCGGGACTTTCTCTGCTGGAGATGGCGGCTTTTGAGGTTCTCGATAATTGCGCTTAGTCACAGAAGATGACTTTTTTTGAGCAGGATGTTGGTTAACTCGTTTGGATTCAGATTCAGATAATCGCATTCTTTCTCATCAGTTGGCTGCTGTGGCTGATCAACCTCGATGGGTGAATCGTCCACTTAAAATAGTTTGATAAGTTTTTTAAGACACTACACTTTCTCTATCATCTCATGTCAACCACCCAGCGCTCACCTCTATTCAGGTATAGTTGGCGAGGTTGTAGGGGCGAGTCGCTGCTCATAGTAGGCGGTGTGAGAATTAACCTATAATTCGGCAGACATCGTCAAAGCGTTTAATAACCCGGCTGAGCGAATAGAACGACCAAAGTGATACTGAGCATAATCCCGTAACATACGCTCAACTTTTACCCAAAGGGGAGCGATCGCGTCTAGGGATGCTGGGGTTAATTCAGCCGCCGCTAGCTGTTGTACAATCGTTAATTCAACGGCACTCAGCTTACAAGTCAACCGTGGCAGAGGGGATTGAGAAATACCATGGTTACGGCTAACTAGGGGATGGAACAGGTTCTCAGGTTGAGACACCTCTACCGCTAAACGATAGGTTCCACCTGCCTCCACACTAAACCCTACTTGCCAATTCGGATCAGTAACATCAGGCTGAATCGGGTGCTGAGTGATACAACACTGTTGCACTTGCGGTGCAATCCCCGCCAAAGCTAATAGGTGAAAAATACCATGGCAAAGGTGTGCCAAAATTAGGGACGATCCAGTGGGGCTACTGCTTAAGGGGGGTAACTGTTCCAACCGCCGCAGATGCTCATTGAACAAGGCGTACAGTTCGGCTTGGGGTTGCTCACTTAGAGCATGACACAATACTAATTCTGCTAGGTACTGACTTGCGGCAAGCTTCCCCAAATCCTTCGCCAATCCTGGATAGGATTCCAAGGTTTCAGCCTGAGTAATTTTATCCAGCGATCGCCCTTTGTAAATCAGTAACTGATTGACCACAAACAAACCCATTCTACCCGCCAATTTCGAGTTCTGCTTGCGGGAACCCGGCGCCACCACCCGAATTAATCCCCACTCCGGCGTCAAAATTGTGACTAACCGATCCGCTTCACCTAGCGGCATACTTTTTAGGTTAATTCCAGTGGCGTTATAGGTTTTAGTCATTAGTCATTTGTCATTCTTCGTCTTTTGCCTCAAGCTGTTGCAACAATTCTGGCCCGCGAGAGGTTCCTAATCGGGTTGCTCCGGCTATAACTAAATCTAACGCTTGTTCGATTGTGCGAATACCCCCCGACGCTTTAATTCCAATCTGTCCCTTTGTCAAGTCTTTCAAGAATTTTACATCCGATACCGTTGCGCCTCCATGCCCACCTGTACTGGTTTTGAGAAATTGCGCCCCAGCATCCATGCAGATTTCGGCGGCGAGTTGTTTTTCATTATCGGTTAAAAGCGTTGTTTCCAAGATAGCTTTGACTGTTTGCCCTGTTTCCTCGCATATTTGGGCAATTTCTCGGTAGATTGCATCGGTGTTCCCAGTTTTTAATGCTCCTAAATGAAGCACGACATCTAGTTCCGTTGCCCCATTTTCTACCGCTTCTTGGGCTTCGTAGAGTTTTGCGGCGGCTGTGGTAGCGCCACTAGGAAAGCCAATCACAGCACAGACTTTGGGGGATTTATTGTGCAACAGTTCAGCCGCGAGTTTGACGTATACGGGATAGACACAGACTGTAGCAAAGGAAAATCGATCTGCCTCACGACAACATTTCTCCACTTGTTCGGGTGTTGCCGTGGGGGAGAGGAGGGCATGATCAATGAGGGGGGCAATATCGATATCGGGATAATCCATGGCGATCGCGTTTCTACTCTATAAAAATTAACACTTAAGACGAATGTCACGCTCCTTAATGTTGGTGGGCAATGCCCACCCTACTGCATATCCAGGGTGTTGGCGCTCCCCAAATGCACGCTTTTCAATGCCATTCCACTAACTTAAGACGTGACACCTAACACCTACTTCCGTGATGCCAAGTTTTGAACAAAATCTTGATGATCCTGACGGGCTAATCCCTGCTGCAATACGTCTAAAACTTTGGCTAAATTTCCGGCTAATAACGCGGCTCTATCTAGCCACAATCCAGGAAAAACGACTGAACAAATTATCCCCTCGCTGTTAGGTTCAATTTTAACGTAGTCTCCTGAGAGTAACCTAAACCAATCCAATTCACCGTTTTCAACCCGCCATACCAAATACTCTTTTACTCCATTGCGGCGATATACGTTGAGTTTTTGGTGCAAATCAATGGAAACACTACTAGCCGCAATTTCTACGATTAACTCAGGCGCACCTTCGATATAATCATCGTCGCTTATCGTTGATTGTCCACCTACTTTAATTCTCAGAATGGCATCCGGTTGAGGTTCGTTATCCAGATCCAGCCTAACTGTACAATTGTCGCCCAATTGCAGATTAGGAGTGAAACTTGTGTAGAAACCTAGCCACAGCATAATATGAGCATGGGGTTCGCCATGTTGGGTAATCCTCAGGGGAGATGCCATATAAACAATTCCTTCAATTAATTCGGCTTTTTTCAGATCAGGCATGGCTGAATAGCGATGCTCAAATTCAAAACGGTTGAGTTTGTCGCCGTTTTCTAAGCGGGCAATTGTTACTTGAGGAGAGAGTTTTGTCGATGTCATGGTCACCACTCGCGATCGCTGCCTTTATAGTACTTTATTATAAATGCTAGCCAGCTTGACCTCTCCTTAAAAGAATAGGATTGAATTTAAGGAAAATATTTTTTAATTTCTTCGTAAACGAAGAGGTCTTAGACCCAATTAATCAATTATCAATTATCAATTATTAATTATCCATTGATAAGCCATTCCGCCGGGGACGCTTATGGGCGTAGGGGTAACGTGATACGCAGAATGTGGGGAACTACTGAGGTGGGAGAGATTCCATCTCTTGACGTAGTTGGTCAGCTTCTTCTAAAGTCGCTTCTGGATCTTCATCGGTTGAACGCTGCACATAATTGAGCTTAAATTCTTCCAACAAGTCAGAGAGCAACGACTGAAGTTCTAGCTGGGTTGCCTCATCTTGTAGTTCTTTGCGTAGGGCATACTTAAAATTATGACTCAGTTGGTCAAATAGTTCCCGCCCTTTGAGATCAGAGTAAGAGGTGGCTAAGACTTCATAAGTGGCTTGGGCTAAATAATTAGCAAGGTTTTCCGTAACCTCTTTCGGTAAGGCTTTTATTCCCGGTACTTGTTGTAATCCCGTGTAAAAATCCGATTGTTGCAGCGCTCCTTTGAGACTATGATGCAACAATGCCTGTAAATCGGGCTGAACTTGAGGTAAGACTTTATAAATAGAGAGTTCTAAGAGTCGGTCGGTGATGGCATCAACTTTATTAATATCACTAACTTGGACGTAGGCTTCAGGTTGCAATATAGCACGCGCCATATCTCCTTTATCAACGGACTCTTTGGTTTGATTAATCAGTCGCACCATTAAAAACATGGATACCCGATCCGCCAAGTACGCCGCTGGTTCGTGGGTGACTTGTGCCAAAATTCGCTCCATATTCACCAACCCCGATTGATGCGATCGCACGGATACTGGAATAATCCGTAACCAGCGCCAGGTGGGAAATAGCAGCAGCATGTCGTACCAGCGCCGCCAGAGAGCATCTCCCCATGTCAACTTCTCTTGGCGTCGAGATATGAAGAAGGTACGCCCTAAAAGCTCAATCCCAAAAAAGGCGATAAAATAAAGGTCAATACGCCAGAAGTTATCCATGAGTTGACCATTTTCATCGGTGGGTCGAAAATAATTGCTCTCTAGTAGCGGTCGAACTTCGCTGTCAAAGAATGAGAGAGCATTTTCCCAGCCTGCTTGCGCCAGATACTCCTGTCTCCAAAATTGCGAAAAGGCTTGCTTCGCTGATTCAGTATTGAGATGATCCCGCATCCGCAGCTTGAGTTTAGCAAATGTACCAAACTTGTTGGCTGCCAAAAATGGGTTCTCTTCAATTAGCTCATTACTTTGTTGGCGCAACTCTTGTAATACTGGCTCAATTGGCGGTGCTTGCAATCCTTGCTGGGAGAGTTGCACGGTTAAAGCATCAACGGTTTTGAGGTAGCGTTGGGTATCTGGATGAGGCTCAATACTTTTAACCGGATCATAGACTGTAACGATCTTAGGAAATTCTCGCACATAAACATCCCGCAATGGAATATAGCTGAGATTGAATAACGCCAGCAGGATATTTGCCAATGCAATTAAAGCGGTGAGCTTATTCCACCAGTTCCGACCTCGATTTTTGTAGGAATCGGCATAGGTATTCTTCACTAGAGCTTGTTCTGCCATTTCCCCGTTGAATAATTACTGCAAACAAATCGGGGCAAGTAGGTTACCCCTATTTTAACTGAGCGTATCAGACGCTACAAAAATTTAGTTACCTCGCTAGATAGAAGACAGAAATGAATTATATCATTCAAGAGATAGATGCATCAGCAAGACGAATCACTCAATAATGAAAAAGGAATAAAACATTTATAGCTGTATCCAGCCTTTTTTAGGCAAATCTTTGACGTTAACGAGGAATTCTTATGGCTACCCAACCCGAACAGCAACAGATAGTATACCGAGATAAAGTGCAAGCTGAGTTAAACAAGCTAAATGCTCAGGTTGACGAAATGAAAGCCAAGGCAGCGCAAGTTCAGGCTGATGCTAAGATTCAGTACAGTAGCCAGATCGAGGAATTGCAAACCAAACAGGTTGCAGTGCAGATGAAACTTGAAGAACTCCAAGCGGCTAGCCAAGATGCTTGGGAAGATATCAAAACTGGTGTAGAATTAGCTTGGCTGGATTTACAGCAGTCGTTCCAGAATGCAGTTGCTCAATTTGATCAAAAATAGTGATTGGTGATTGGGTAAGCGGTTTGTTTTAGTTGCCGATGTAGAGACGTTGCATGCAACGTCTCTACATCTCACGCTCCCATTCCCGAATACTGCTTCAATCCCTTGCGCCACAACCAGCGATTGACGCCAAAAAATAACAGTCCCCAACCTAACATCACTAAAATTCCTTGGACAATATTAACAGGTAGCCCAACTAACAACGCGGCGGGAAAATGAGCCAAGTAAGGGAAAGGAGTCCACTCCGCAACGGCTCGAACTGCGGGTGGAAAGACTTCCAAGGGTGCCATCATTCCTGAAAGAAATAAATAAAATAAATACCAAAATTGTTCTAGTGAAGTGGCTCGCTCTGTCCAAAACGCTAATAACGCAAACGTATATTGGATTAAAAAACGTAAGGCAAAAGCCATTGTAGTGACGACTAAAAATAATAGCAGACTCCCTAAACTCGGTAGCCAAAAAGCTGGGGGATAGAGGAAAAAGAATAAACCTAGAAGTACAACTGATAAAGGCAGGCGGACAAAACGTTCTGATACATGCCCTGCCACATGATGCCAGACAGGATCAATGGGTTGCAGGAGTTTAGGCGAAAGTCTTCCTTCTACCACTTCCTTTTCAAAATCAAAAATCATCCACACCACAGTAAACTGGCGAACGATAAAAACCGATAGGAAGTAACGCATAAATTCTTCCGGTGTTAGCTCAAACTCCCCTCCCTGAGATGCCTTAATCCAAACTCCCATAAGAATCAGTGGTAAGCTATTTGAAAGTATCCAAAAAAAAAGCTCTGCCCGGTATTCCAACATGTGAGCATAGTAAACAGACAGAAATACTTTACTGGTGTTAATGAATCGATTCATATAAATTAGGGATAAGGCTCCAGGGCAGATGGCAGAAGGGGAAGAGGAAAGGAGTCAACTGCCCCACCCACTTTTGGGTTTGTAGGTTAAAAACTGCTCTTGCTGATAGAATGCCCAACTCCCCAGCCACTTATTCATTTTCTTGCCCCGTCGCT
>NZ_JBKHUP010000101.1:0-26333 GCF_046565525.1 Coleofasciculus sp.
TTTTCTATTCTGCGCATGAAAACTTCTACTTTTCCCCTTCAAATTAGCTTCTCAAATTAGTTTGTGAGAAATGCGGGTAACCATTGTGGCAATTGCTAGACGCTGAGGGGTGTGAACGATTGATTGCCGCGATTAACGCGATCGCGTCCGACTTTGCTTGTATCTTAACCGTAACGCACATGCCCCAGTTTAAGGTAAGCCTTTCAGACGCGAATTGAAGTGCGAAAAACCGAGTATGGTTCTCAATTAATTTTACTGATGTAACGATTAAATTTGTTGGGCTGAAAAATGATACCAGGTGAGTGATTGTGATAATCTGTAGCTATGCCTGACAACTAAGGATTTTCCGGTAAATTTGGATCTTGGTGACAAGTTTTGAGTGACAATTGTTCACCATTTTGAATGTTAATAATTCTCATTTCGTCTCCATCTGTTACAACACGTAAACAAGCACAGGTATATCCATAGTTACCATTGGTTCTGACATATTCTCTTTCACCCATAGGGGGCATATTGTTCATTCCGCTGGCTTGATATCCCCCTTGCACAGAGATAGTCCAAGTGCCATCTCTGTCTGTTAGCCACCAATTTGCAGGTGTGGGATTTTCTAACCATCCACATCTATTTTCAGTTTTGTCTAACTCGTGTTTATTTCCCGCTATTTTTTCCTGTTGTTGTTCAGTTGTATCTTGTTCTTCTTCTTGATTAATTGTGCTTTCTGATGTCGGCTCAATATTACTCTTTGAGTTATTACCACACTCATCAAGTAATACACAATCAAGAATTATTCCACCGAGGTATTCAGCAAAGAATGCACAGGAAGAAAGCATAGAAGCTAAAATACAAAAAAACAAAAAAAGTATTACTCTCGAAGTTTTTTTCATAATGATAATTATGATGTATAGTGTGGATAAAATGGAGCAATGTCACCCCCTTTCTTCAGATATGTTTTAACTTAGTATAGCACTTTGCTTTGTTCGGAACCAAAGATTTTCTTTAAAAGCATAATCAACCTTGGGGCTGATAAATTGCATAGTAGTCCTCCTACACTATTAGGATAACTCTTCACGCCAAGTAAACTGAATTTGCTCATCGGCTTGTCTAAACTCAATATTAAACCGATCAAATACAACTTCCCGCCCTAGAAGCAATTGTTCTGCACCTGTAATGCTTTGTAACCAAGCGACAGGAGCGATAAAACTGTGTCCATCAATTGTCATTTCCACATTACGCAAAACATACTCAACCGTTCCCCCAATAGTCTCCGCTAATAACGTTGATTCAGCATCCGCTAAGCTGTAGCCTAAATCTTGACCCACCTTTAAAGAAATTAAGCTAATTTCTGCCCCAGAGTCTACTAAGATTGTGGTAGAAATCTCTAAATCCTTATGCTTAAGCCTGACATGATAATTCTGTAACCAGTCATGGCGAGCCACTGTGCGAAAGTGAATAGGTAAAATCTGGATAGAAGCCGTGCGGCGCGGTACTAAATAAATGGCAAACATCTCCCCTGATGCTGTAGCCAACTCCAAAACTTCTCGCAAATTTTCACTATGAGCAATGACGCAATGGTCATTGTAAGCCACATATTGATTGCGATATAAATTTAACAAAGTGTGCCGATTTTTATTCAGCCACTTCAACATTTGCTCACTTTCAGTTTTAGACGGTATTTTAGTCATAGTTTAAAAAAACTATTAAAATCATCGAGAATAACATTATTTATCCGAGTTTACAAACCAGATAAAATTTTTATCCCCATCCTCTAAACCCCTCGGCGCTCTCTGCGTAAACCTCTGCGTTCTCTGCGTTAAAAAAACCAAATTCCGACACTCAGGATCTAACCGTCAAAGCGGTGCTAAAAACCGCAAAAGCAGTGAACCAATACCTACAAGGGCATTCCCAAAAGATGGGCGAGAGCGAACTTCGGGGGGATTTTGGGTAATTTCCACCATGGCGATCAGATTCTGCGAGGCTTGGAAACCAACTGGGTTTTCTTGATTGGTAAAAAGCTGACTAGCAACTTCAGCATCTCGGCTAGCACCGCCGTGATCACTTAAGCGAAATCGGGCAATTCCTCGGGCTAAATAGGCGGGAGCAAATTCAGCTTTGAGATTCAGAGCTTGATTATAATGTTCAATGGCAGCTTGGTAGTTTCCCCGTTCTGCTTCAATCACACCCCAGGCATAAAAATCTTCAGCGGTTCCGGCATACTGAGGAAGACCAATGGTTCCTTGAATATAAGCGCTACTGAGATCCGTACCAAACAGTTGAGCATTGACGAGATAAGCACTTCTCAGATCCGTTCCCACTAAAATAGCGCCACTGAGATTTGCGCCAGTTAGGTTTGCACCATTGAGAGACGCGCCACTGAGATTTGCGCCGGTGAGATCCGCCCCCACTAAATTTGCCCGACTGAGATTAGCGCGACTCAAATCTGCCCCACTCAAGTTTGCTCCGACTAATTCTGCCATAACTAGACCCGCATCGGTGAGATCACATCCGGGACAGTTTTTGGTGGATAGTACCTTTTGGATATTTTGCAGGTTTTCGGCTAGGGCGCTGGTATTCAGAGTGATGGCGGTGAAAATAGCAGCCGTGGTTAGAAGTATTGGTTTCATGGCATGATAATGGGGTGAATGGGCTACGGGTTTTACGCGATCGCAGCCGTAAGATACAGATAAAGGCAGGTTTAGTGACAAACCCGTTCATCAAGTTGGGGCGGGTTTATTTACATTCGGGTGACAACCAATGATAGAGGTAAAACCCGCCCCTACACAGATCACCACTCAGAATTCTGGTCAGTTACACCTGCTAATAATTCTAATTCACTCACCACCCGATCCAATTCGTCAATAATCGGCATAGACTTCTGGGTGCGGAAGGCTTCAATCAAGGAACGGTAATACCAAAGTGTACCTTCTTTACGCCCATGAAAGCGTTGCCACACCTTATCCCCTACAATACGATAATCTTTAAGAATTGACCAAGCATTATGCAGCTTATCGGCTGCAGACACTAAACGAACCGAAGCCGAGGCTGTGGGAATATGTGCAATATAAGCCGCTTTGCGCTGACGCCAAGGGGGTTTGGGTGTGGTGTCAGCATCGGTGCAACCATCGACAATTTCAGTAATTTTATCCCCAAAGCGGCGGCGAATTTCTTCACGGGTTGCTGCACCGCCTTGGTCTTCAATGGCATCATGGAGAAGGGCTGCGATCGCTTCCTCTTCATCTGCCCCATATTCTAAGGCAATACTGGCAACAGCTAGCAGGTGGGCGATGTAGGGAACGCCATTCCCTTTGCGGGTTTGGTTGGCGTGCAATTCGGTGGCAAAGGTTAAGGCGTCGGTAAACCGTTGGGAGAGTTTCATGGAAAAATTAGGACAAAATCTAAATTAAATTAGTAACAATTTTGACTGAATTTACAGCAAACAACTTACCGAAAATCTGGATTGCGTCCTATTCCGAAGCCAGCAAACTTCTCGCTTCCGAGACAGGAGACGCGATCGCGCATATCATCGAACTGAGTTCGCTCAACAATACAGTGATTCGGTTGCTGCTTTTCCAGTCCCCAGAACAGAAGTTGTTCCTTTTCCAGACTGTATTTTCCCTCTAGACGCAGAGAACCATCGACCAATTTTGACCGGACATTAGGATTATGTAGAGTACAGATAAGTTGCCCACCTTCACGCAAATGGTTGTGAATTGAGAGGAGTGTATTTTTTTGGTCTTTCTTTGACAAAAGTTCCGAAAATGAATTGAACGGAATAATCGCTAATTCAAAACACTCTTTTAGGTTTAACTCTCGCACATCAGCCTGCTGAATCTTAGGTGAAAACCCCTTTTGTGCCAGCTTTTTTTGCAGAACAGTTAGCATTTGTGCCGAAGCATCCACACAAACCAGCGAAACGCCAGCTTCTAATAAAGGAATCGAGACGCGCCCCGTTCCTGCCATCAATTCGAGAACTTGACCTGATACTTTACGGGTTTCTCGAATAAAAAAGGAAATATCGATATCACTATGGACATAGATATCATACAACTCAGCGACTCGATCCCACTCAATCATTTTTTTCTAGTTACAACGGCTGAATATCATTAAAGCGAATCCTCGTATCCGCCACAGGTTTTTCTTCTGGATTTTCCTCCTGGGCATATCGAATCGTCCGGTTCGTTAGCAAATAGTATTTGCCCACCTTTTCATGAAAATCTCGCACATCTTCTTTCTCCAGAATTTCACCTGTTTGGGCATCGCGAAACGTGGTTTTAAAGTGACTGACTAAATAACCCTCTGGAGTTTTAGTTGTGCCTAGAGTGTCAACTGTTACTGCTACATCTCCAAAGCTGCGATTCACTTGAGTAATTACATCCCCTTTAACCTTATAGTAGGAATTATCACCCACTTCATTGATTTTTAACGCGCCATACTCGTCTTTTCCCTTTAACTCAAAGTCATTGTTACCATGCAACTGCTCAAACGGTACTCGGCGGCGGTGAATAATTTCCATCTTAACAGTATTGGCAACCAACTCCCGCAAATCCTCCGGTTCAACATTAATGACTTCCACAGTCAGCTCCGGTTGAACACGAACGATTCCCTGGTCAATATCTCCCTTGTGAGTAATCGAAACCTCTGCGGAATAACCCGGAAAATTTTCATCCCAGGTATAGCGCTGATTGTATGCATTGCGAAAAGCTTCGCTGGCTGATACTGTAGCGATTTGAGTTGGATGAGTGTTTGAGATAGACTGAGCCTTCGCACTTGCGGGTAGTCCAAAGACGAAGCTAAAACTAGCGATAATTAAACTTAAACTCCAACAGATGATGCGATGCTGTAATGGCTGTGTCATGATTTTAATCGGCTATCGACATTGAGGATAAATCTCTATTTTACAAGGGGATGTCCATCAGCATGAGGTTAATGATTTTCTCCCCCATATCTCCTAATTGTCTGGTTCTTCTCCTAACTCTCGCAATCGTGCGGCTAAACGTTCAGCGCGTTGGTGTTCAGATTCGGCGCGTTGGCGTTCAGATTCAGCCCGTTGATGTTCAGATTCAGCCCGTTGATGTTCAGATTCGGCGCGTTGGCGTTCAGATTCAGCCCGTTGATGTTCAGCTTCTTCGGGTAATAAAACTAAATTACCCTCTGAGTCATAAAATCGTAACCACGGTGCTGTTTCTCTGCTTATTGTTCCTTGCCAAATTCCTAACCATAACCCTAAAGTTTCGCACCATAACCATCCTGACTCATTCGGAACCAACGGTTGATAACGTAAATTTGCATCCAACCGCCATCCCTGTAAAGAGTCGGGGTTAAACGGGTCAAACACAAAATAATCCGGTGTTCTAAAGGTTCCTTCGTAAATATCCTTTTTTGCCCCAATATCCGCATTGGCTGTAGACGCCGACATCAGTTCAATAATTACATCCGGGTAACGCCCTTCTTCATCCCAAACTACCCAACCTTGGCGAGAACCTGTACCATCCACATTCAACACCACAAAAAAATCAGGTCCTCGGAAGTCCCGATTTCGTGCCTGGGTGCGACTATAATAAATGAACATATTACCACCCACAAAATAATCCTCGCGGTGTGCCAAGGCTTGGTGGGTTAACTGAATCAACAGATTCATGGCAATGCGGTGGCGGTTACTTTCCAAGGGTTCTCCATCATCAAAAATTAAATCAGTGGGTGGCATTTGGGGTTCCCAGTCCACCACGGGAGTTGTTGGGGAACTCTGAGTCTGAGTCATTTCCGTTGACATAATCTAACTCCTCAATCTTTAATAGTCTGTCCTATTATTGTATCGGGTTTCTCATAAGAGTTATTTATGTGTGGGCGCAAGGCTTGCGCCCCTACATTTTGATTGATATACCTTACACACTTAAGGAATAGAAACTTCCCTGGTTCCAGGAAAGTCTTTGTAGAAATGATCAAAGCTGATAGCGTGAGACAGAGGAAAATTGCATTTGGGTGATTATACATTGAAAACCCGTTCTCATTACTGGCAACTGTTGCCTTATCTTCGCCCTCAAAGATTCACCATTGGGCAAGCCTTAGCTTGTACTGTGGGATTTGTCGCCGTGTGGCCCCTCTTGGCTTGGCTCGCGGGGCGGATTGCGGCTTATGTGGGACAGGGAAATGTCGGCGCGATCGCACAAGTTGCCGGAATTGCTGCTTTAATTTTCTTGGGTCAGAAGCTGGCACAGTATGGGCAAGACACCCTAATGGCAAAGGCTGCCCTAGCTATTACTCTGGATTTGCGGAAAAATGTCTACGCCCACCTGCAAAGCCTGAGTCTTGATTACTTTGAAACGGCTAAAACCGGGGACTTATCCTATCGACTCACCGAGGATATTGACCGCATTGGCGAGGTGGTAAACAAGTTCTTTCACCAGTTTGTCCCCAGCGTTTTACAGTTGGTTGCTGTCTTCGCTTATGTGATTTACTTGAACTGGCAACTTACCCTGGGTATTGTACTCATTGCCCCGTTAATGGGTCTATTAATTGGCTGGTTTGGCGAACGGATGCGCCAGTTTTCTCGGCGTAGTCAAAATAGGGTGTCAGATTTATCGGCGTTGCTGATTGAAGTCTTGAGTGGGATTCGTTTAGTCCAAGCTTTTGCGGCTGAAGAGTACACATTAGAGCGATTTAGTCAAGAGGCAGAAAACAATCGTCAAGCCAAGTATGCGGCGGAACGGTTAAAGGCGATTCAGTTTCCCGTGGTTGGGTTTCTGGAGGCGATGTGCCTGTTATTAGTCTTTTTACTAGGGGGATGGCAAATTGCCCAAGGTAACTTGACTGGGAGTGAATTTGTCAGCTATGGTGCGGCGGTTGCCATGCTCATTGATCCGATCGCGATCGTTACTAGCAACTATAACGAATTTAAGCAGGGTGAGGCATCGGTTGATCGCATCTTTGAACTTTTTGCCATTGTGCCAACGGTGATTGAAAAAGAGGGTGCGATGACTCTACCCCCGGTTACGGGTAAAGTCGAATATCGCCAGATTAGCTTTGCCTACACTCAACCCCCGGAAAACTCCCAAAGGGCGGATTTAGAAACAACACTATCATCAATCGCCAAAGATCAAGACGCGCCATGGCACGTCTCTACAATTAAAACGCCTTGGGTGCTCAAAGACTTAAGTTTTCTTGCCCAGCCAGGAGAAGCGATCGCGTTGGTTGGGGCATCGGGTGCGGGCAAAACCACTTTAGTTAATTTACTCCCCCGTTTCTATGATCCGCAAGCCGGAGAAATTCTCATCGATGGGATCAATATCCGAGACGTTACCCTAAAAAGCCTGCGGCGGAAAATTGGCATTGTTCCCCAGGAAACTACTCTATTTTCTGGCACCATTGCCCAGAATATTGCCTTTGGTCAAAAAGACTTTGACTTAGACGCGGTTCAAGACGCCGCCAAAATAGCCAATGCTCACCAATTTATTATTCAATTCTCCCAAGGGTATCACACCTGGGTGGGAGAACGGGGAATCAACCTATCTGGAGGACAACGACAACGACTTGCGATCGCGCGGGCGGTTCTGCTAAATCCGAGTATTCTTATCTTAGATGAAGCCACCTCTGCCTTGGATTCAGAGTCAGAAGCCTTAGTCCAAGAAGCCTTAGAACGGATTATGAAAGAGCGCACCGTCTTTATTATCGCGCATCGCTTAACTACTGTGCGCCGCGCTGACCGAATTTTAGTGATGGAACAGGGACAGATTATTGAATCGGGAACCCATGCAGAATTATTAGAGCGAGAGGGACGTTATGCGCGATTCTATGCTCAACAGTTTACTTAGCTATGAATAAGAGTAAGCCCCGACACCCGCCAAGAACTCAAGTTCTTGGCTAAAAGCTTAAGTCCATTCAAATGGACTACAATTTTTATCTAGTAAACTCGATTCTGACTTGAGCTTGGGTGTCTTGGGTTTCTTCACGGTATGTGGCGCAACGAAGGGAGGTAAGTTTTGAGTGAGAGATTGGGAGATTTGTAGATTGTGTAGGGGCGGGTTTCACTACTATCTTTTCGGTTTCACCAGGATGTGACTAAACCCGCCCCGACTCAGGTTTATAGACTTCCCGTGAAAAGTTAGAAATACGACGTTTTGTTAAGACAAGACTCTGATTGAAAAATTTAAACCGTTCTGGAGGAAAGAATCGTTTAAGTTATCAGAACTTGACAACTTGAGCCGAAACAACATCGAGTCAAGGGAAGCATAACAGTAGCGAAGCAGAAAGAAAAAGCCAAGGGATATCTAGTGAATAGTAGTTATCAAAAGAAGTGCGATCGCCCAGGGATGATCGGCTCTAATTAGTCTAAAATTGCTCCTCTGGATCAATGAGCCATCCCATTTGAGTTTCGTACTTCAAACAGTGCAGAATAGTCTTGGTAACTTTTGTCTAGCTTTGGTCAGGTGAGAGAATTTTAATCGTCCAATCCGGCGCGATCGCAAGTTAAACCAAGTTAAACTCAGACTAGCCGCACTGATAATAAAGCCCACGTTACTAAATCAATAGATATTTAGACTTATGGATCAATTAATTGTTGCAAAACGCTGGAATCGTGCGACTTAATTACCTTGATCCATGACTGAATTGAACGTCCAGTATGTATTGAATTTAAAATATTAGCTTTAAAAGTTTCCAAACTCGGTAAACTAATTCTATCCACCTTAGCAAAATTGGTATCAAGACGGTAGGGAAAACTGCCAGTCAGTTGACGGATACGTTTTTGATAATCTGGATCAGGACGATATTGCTGTGCCTGATGTCCCCAGTCTTGAACTAAGAGCATCGCTTGATTGAATTGCTCCACTGTTCCTTGAAATTTATAGCCATGGCAGTTTGTTTGTTGAAGATTGCGAGTACGTAAACGGGTATCTTCTGGTTCCATGACTACATAGGAGGGGGGATTATGATAATGATTGTCACGGGTTTTAGCAATCTCAATAGCATCTCCTACCCAAATGTCAACAATTTTTGGTTGACCAGCGAGAATATATTCCAGCATCCAGCAGACTATCACGACTTTTACTTGATTGGCTGAAAAGTGAGTTTGGCTATCCCGAAATCGAGCTGTTATTTCAGTAGATAATGGGAACCAAGTCTTAATCTCAATACCAGGTTGTATATCGGGTATACCATTGAGAATTAGATCAGGAAAACCAGGATCTTGTCGTATCCACTGATAATTCTCTTCCCAGGTTCCTGCCTCATTCAAGTGTCGGGTGATAGCATATTCTAAGAGATTGCCAATG
Organism: Coleofasciculus sp.; assembly: GCF_046565525.1. Lineage (NCBI taxonomy): Bacteria > Bacillati > Cyanobacteriota > Cyanophyceae > Coleofasciculales > Coleofasciculaceae > Coleofasciculus > Coleofasciculus sp. The sequence goes on from NZ_JBKHUP010000101.1 coordinate 9,264, forward strand.
ATCGGTGATAGTTTACTAACGATTTTGGATAGCTCTATAGCTCCCTGAATATCCCTAGGTCTTGAGACGGTAAGAACATCTATGGTATGCCCTCTCAATCTGAGTAAATTAGCTGTAGCAATTTCCAGAGCTTCCTGATAACGCATTACCGCTCTATTTCCTGTAACCTGATTTCAAGATTTTGAATAAAGTCACTCAAAGAAATTCCAATGGCTTGACAAAATGCACGGAGTTCCACAATATCTATACGTCTTTCACCCCGTTCACATTTACTTACAAATGACTGAGTTTGCTGGAGGCATTGGGCAATTTCGACTTGTGTCAATCCTGCGGCTTTCCTAGCTGAGCGGAGGTGACTCAGGAATAAGGCATATTCTTTTGTACAAATCGACTTTTCCATCTAAGTTGACCTCCCCATTTGATGATATAGTCGATTTCAGAATAGTCCAAAATCGACTATTAACAGAGGTGTTATGGTGAAACTTGAGCAAAGGACAACGAATTGTGACTGATATAGGGTATGGTACAGACAACTCAGGACAGCTTAATCATCGGTGCAATAAGCCATCAGAACTCATTTCCCCAACCTCTACCACCGTTATCGATTCGGTACAACTTGAACAGGCTGATGTGTTAACCCGTTATTGGGCTTGGCAAGCGCCAACAGTTATCATTTCAGATGGTGCTTATGGATTGGGACTTTTCCCCGGAGATCCACCAACACCAACGAATTTAGCCGATTGGTATGTACCTCACATTAAAGCTTGGTCATGCTATTCTTTACCAGAGACAACATTGTGGTTTTGGTGTAGTGAAATTGGCTGGGCTACTGTTCATCCCATTTTGGTCAAGGAGGGTTGGCAATACCGTTCGGTGAATGTTTGGGATAAAGGTATTGCCCATATTGCAGGTAATGTGAATAGTAAAACAATAAGGCGTTTTCCTATTGTGACTGAAGTTTGCGTGCATTATGTTCGAGAGGTGCAACTTCAGACGGGTGATGGTTATCAATTACCGATGCAGCAGTGGCTACGTCATGAGTGGCTTCGGACTGGACTTCCTTTGAGTAAAACGAACGAAGCGTGTGGAGTAAAAAATGCGGCGACTCGTAAATATTTTACCAAGGATCATTTGTGGTATTTTCCTCCACCTGATATGATGGAACGGATTGTAACTTATGCTAATCGCTATGGTAAACCGACCCAAATTCCTTACTTTTCAATTGAGGGTCAATCACCAGTAACAGCGGAAAAATGGTCAAAAATGCGAGCTAAATGGCATCATATTCACGGGATTACTAATGTTTGGTCAGAACCTGCAGTTCGAGGTAAGGAACGCCTGAAAAATCGGCAGTCAAAATGTCTTCATGGAAACCAGAAACCTTTACGTCTAGTTGAACTAATTATTCTGGCGACTAGCGATTCTGGCGATGTTGTGTGGGAACCGTTTGGCGGAATGTGTTCAGCTGCTGTAGTGTCGTTACGAAAGGATCGGCGGTGCTACAGTGCAGAAATTAATCCTGATTACTATCAACTGGCGAAAGCACGGCTGGAGAAAGAGTACGAGCAAATTAATTCCTTTCTGTTTCCGGAATTTCTCTAAGACGGGTAAGCGATAGTTTCTCTTACTGATCACATCACTCCAGCAGCAAATCGAACAACTCTCCTACAGTCAGATTGAAGTCTTTAGCAAATTTTGGAACGGGTAAACGTGATTTTGGTTGATCAAAAACATCCGTTGGTCGATCTGAACGATAAACAAAGACTGACTGCTCCTCTAGATCAATGAGCCATCCCATCTTGCTATCGTACTTCAAACAGTGCAGAATAGTCTTGGTAACTTTTGTCTGGCTTTGGTCAAGCGAAAGAATTTCAATCGTCCAATCAAGTGCGATCGCGGGTTTGGTTTTGCCAATCTATTCACCAAGATAGGTGTAATTTCCACAGGAATGATGTAAGGATAAAATGGATAATTCTTCAATTGTGAATTGTGCCTCAAAACGATCCGGAAAACTCCAATCATCATCCTAAATCCGAATCCCTTGACCTCTCCCAATCTGAGAAAGTCGAAATCGCTGACAGAAGTAATCCGAGAGCCGCAATTCTTCACGAAGCTCTGCGGTTAGAAGGAGAAGAGCAACTCAATCGCAAAAATTTGGCGGTGGCTTGGTCGGGTTTAGCCGCAGGGTTATCAATGGGCTTTTCTTTGGTCGCAGAAGGATTAATTCATGTTCACCTTCCGGCAGCAGAATGGCGACCTTTATAGCAAGCGCCGTAAAACCCACATCCTTTTAGGTGTGGGATATGAGGCGGGTCATCGGAGGGACGTAGATGACCAAATTACAAAGGTGATCTTAAACGAGCTATCAAGCTTGTGATCAACTCAGACTTGCTCATTCCCCGCCTGGTAGCCTCTTCCTTTAGTTGTCGCATTTCATACTTAGTTAATCTGATATCTAGTCTTTCTGTTTTCATCGGTACACACAATTGACCACGCACGTATCTACTATATATAATATATAATGGAAAAAGCACATTGAGAGGTCGATTCAATGCTAGTTCTTGAATACAAAATCAAAGCAAAACCGCAGCAATACAAGGCTATCGATGAAGCCATCAGGACGGTGCAATTTATCCGTAACAAAGCAATTCGTTATTGGATAGACGCGCCAAAAGACACCAAGATTGACCGTTTTGCTTTGAACAAGTATTCAACAGCACTACGCAACGAATTCTCCTTTGTCAAAGACCTTAACTCGATGGCTGTACAGGCATCGGCAGAACGGGGATGGCTTGCCATCTCTCGGTTTTACGATAACTGCAAGTCCAAAAAAGCCGGCAAGAAAGGATTCCCTCGGTTCCAAAAGGACAACCGTTCAGTTGAGTATAAAACCAGCGGCTGGAGACTTCATCCGACAAAACGCCGTATCACCATCACCGATAAAAAGGGAATTGGTGAACTGAAACTTTTGGGCAAATGGGATATCCATCAGTATCCCGTTAAATCCATTAAGCGGGTTAGGCTTGTTCGTCGGGCTGACGGGTACTATTGCCAGTTGGCTGTTGATGTTGAGTGCATTGATATTCAGCCACGAACAGGTCAAGAAATCGGCTTAGATGTTGGTTTAGAGTCGTTTTACACGGACTCAAACGGGCATCAAGAGCCTAATCCTAGGTTTCTCCGTAAAGCAGAAACTGATATTAAGCGCAGCCAACGGGCTATCTACGAAAAGGTCAAAGGTTCAACCGGACGCCGTAAAGCAAGAGCTCAGTATTCCAGGAAACACTTAAGAGTAAGTAGGCAACGTACCGAACACGCCAAGAGACTGGCGCGTCACGTTTGCAAGTCTAACGACTTAGTAGCTTATGTAGACGCGCCAGCGGCTTGCCGAAGGCTAAACTTGAGGGTTGCCAATATGCTCAAAAATCACTGTTTAGCTAAGTCAATTGCTGATGCTAGCTGGTATCAGTTCAGACAGTGGCTAGAGCATTTCGCCGCCAAGTTTGGAAGATTAGCTGTTGCTGTTCCACCTCAGTACACATCTGTTGAATGCAGTCAGTGCAAAGTGATTGTAAAAAAGTCCCTTAGCACAAGAACCCACGTTTGTAAGTGTGGATTGATTCTGCAAAGAGATTGGAACGCGGCGATAAACATTTTGCTCAAGGCAAAATCTAGGGGAGGGCATCCCCAAAGTAAAGCTGTAGGAGTTGGAGCCTCTACGCTACTTGGCGCAAGCCTGGTAGAGCAAGTTTTGACGTTGAATACAGAATCCCACGCGCTCTATCGCCGTGGGAGTGTCAAGCTAAATTCAGAACAGACCAAGTAACCGCCCCCACAATCCCATCTGCTGTCATCCCCTGGGAACGCTGAAACGCAATAATAGCGCTCTTTGTCTTAGCACCATAGATCCCATCCGCAGGACCTGGATCAAAGCCTTTTTGCCGCAAAATCTCTTGGGCTTTCTTCACTTCTGGACCCACGGAACCTTCCTGGAGCGGTAAAAAAGGGTCTGTCGGTTGATTGCGCCATTTTTGGGAAAACTCCACCAATGTCGCCTGCGACACTTGTCCTTGTAACCACTGAATCGCTTGAATTTGGTGGGGGAGTTCCCGGTAATACTTATAGGTATCGAGGAGTTGAACCTGGGTGAAAGGGGCTTGTGAACCCAAAGGTGTACTTCCCCCTGGTGTTGTCTCCGGCGTTGTCGGAGTACCGGTGTCGGTGGGAGGTGGCGGTGTAGGTTGAGAAACCCGTTCTAATACCTTCCACGTCGCTGGTCCGACCAAACCATCGGCATCTAACCCATGAAACTTTTGGAACAAAACTACGGCATCTGTAGTACCTGCGCCAAAAATACCATCAATTGGACCCACCTTAAACCCTTGGGCGCTGAGAATTTGCTGAAGTTCCTTGACTCTCGGTCCGGTGTCCCCTTCCCGCAAAATCGCTGGGAAAGAGGTTCCCAGTCGCTGACGTACTTCCTGGCGCAAGCGAGGTAATTGGCTATATAACCAATCCCCAGGACATTGAGTGGGAGAAAAGTCGCGATGTCCGAGAATATTATCCGGGCTAATCTTAGTGGTTGAGCAAATCGAGGCGCACAACTCAACCAAACTAGCCCACTGTTTGGCATTCATTTGATAGGTGGTAAATGTTCCTTCATTTTCAATACCCGGTGACTCATTCCCTTTATTACTACCCGCATGGGATGAACGGATACTGCGTCCCCCTTTAACCGCATTCAGACTTCCATGTCTGCCTTCTAGCAAATACCCACCTGTCGTGTTCAAAAAATTGTGACCGGAATCAATCCAGCCAAAGCCGTTCATATGGGCGGTTTGAATGCTGCGAGCCAAGGTTTTGGCGCCCGTCAATGTTCCTCTGGATAGATCATTGGGAGGATTAGGAGTCGCCGTATGGTGAATGATAATATATTGCGGTCTCGTTTGCTGGGGCCACTGTTTGGGAGCTTTAGCACCCCATTCGTTCGTTGAAATAACACTAGCTGTAAATGCCATACCGATTGTCTCCCTCTATTAAATCTCAATTAGTCGTAAGTTTACTCAAACCAATAGGATTTGTTCTGATTCTATTGACCTAATCCTTGCTCAGTAGAATGCTTTATCTTTTGTTGATATTTGCTATTCTACGTTCGGATTGACTCGTCTGGAACTCGAAATGACACCAACACGGCAAACTGTATCCTTATCTGGAATCCAATTGTCTTATCTAGAGTGGAATCAAGGTTCAGAACCCTTGTTACTGCTCCATGGTTTAGCGGATCACGCTTTAGTGTGGTCAAATTTAGGAGAGTATTTGGCTCAGAGTTATCATATCATCGCTCCCGATATGCGGGGTCATGGGGAAAGTAGCAAGCCTGAAGATGATTATACCTTTGCCAGTGCGATCGCGGACTTGGAAGCCCTCCTGGATCACTTGGGATGGTCATCAGCCCATATAATTGGACATTCCTGGACGGGTAAATTAGCCCCGATTTGGGCAAAACAGCATCCCGAACGGTTCCGCAGCATGATTTTAGTTGATCCAATCTTTATCTGGAAAATGCCTAGTCTGCTCAAGGTTACATTTCCTTTGTTATACCGAGTTTTGCCTTTTCTCAAAGGGATGGGTCCATTTGAGAGTTATGAAGACGCCGAACAAAAAGTACGTCAGTTAAGTCAATATCAAGATTGGACACCTTTACAGCAGCAAGTTTTTCAAGCCAGTATTGAACAAAAACCCGATGGCTCTTGGGGGAGTAAGTTTACCGTTGCTGCCCGTGATGGTACGTTTGAGGATGTGATGCTCATCGCCGGATTAACAAGTCCGATTCATATCCCCACCCTGTTTGTGCAACCAGAAAAAGGGGTGAATCGCCAAGAATGGCAACTGAAACCATATAAAACTTATTTGAAAAATTTACAAGTTTGTCAGGTTCCTGGTAATCATTGGCCCTTTTTAGTCGCGCCAGAGGAATTCAACCAAACAGTAGAAGCGTTTTTGGAACAACATAGAGAAGCTACCGCTTAACCAGGATGATCTTCATCTTCAAAAACTGGGCGGAAAAAGGAGTTAGTTGCCAACAACTAAGCCGTCCAAGACGCTGCCAAAATCGCCAATGCCCACCAATTCATTATCCAATGCTCCCAAGGGTATCACACCTGGGTCGGGGAACGGGGGATTAACCTATCTGGGGGACAACGACAACGGATTGCGATCGCGCGGGCAGTTCTCCTCAATCCCCGTATTCTTATCTTAGATGAAGCCACCTCTGCCTTGGATTCAGAATCAGAAGCCTTAGTCCAAGAAGCATTAGAACGGATTATGAAAGAACGCACCGTATTTATTATCGCCCATCGCCTAACCACCGTGCGCCGAGCTGACCGAATTTTGGTGATGGAACAGGGACAGATTATCGAGTCGGGAACCCATGCAGAATTATTAGAGCGAGAGGGACGTTATGCGCGATTTTATGCACAACAGTTCACTTAGTATAGATAGTCCAACATGCTACATAAGTACCTGGACATAAATGCTGGCAAGCTGCACTAAGAAATGTTAAAAAGCCTCAAATCCTTACAAATCCAATAAATGACTAATGACGATCTCCACATCTAATATAGAGACAGCTCTATTTTTCATAATTTACATCATTACATCATGTTATCGCTTCAAATTTCTGTATTGTAGAAAACATTTTTTATTTTGACAAAAAACTTAATATAATTTCACTTGCAATATTTATATTCTTGGGTAAGACTATACCTAAATCTGACAAGCTCAACCAATCGAAGCAATAAAAATGAAAATAAAACAGCTAGCCTCCTAATCATTAGGATAACTTATTTGAATCAAGGAGGGGAATAAAATGCCTATACTTAATTCGCAAAACTTAAATAATATAGAAGTCTCTATAGTTGTTCCTGTTCATAATGAGGAAGTCAACATTGACTATTTGTTTGAGCGTTTAGAGTCTGTACTACACAGCCTGAAATTAAAGTATGAGATTATTTGTGTTGATGACGGCAGTAAAGATAATACACTGGCGTGTTTGATCAAACATCATTATCAAAATTCTGCCATTAAGGTTGTTAGTCTATCGCGCAACTTTGGTAAAGAGATAGCTTTAACCGCAGGAATTGATTACGCGAATGGTGCTGCTGTGGTTCCCATTGACGCTGATCTACAAGATCCACCGGAGTTAATCCGAGAACTCGTTGCCAAGTGGCGTGAAGGTTATGATGTGGTTTATGCAACGCGGGGATCGCGCCAAGGGGAAAGCTGGTTAAAGCGTTTTACTGCTAATGCTTTTTACCGAGTCATTTGTCGCATGAGTCGTGTACCAATTCCCCGTAATACTGGAGACTTTCGGTTATTGGATCGACGGGTTGTCGAGGTAATCAAGCAAATGCCAGAACGCACTCGTTTCATGAAAGGGCTTTTTGCCTGGGTTGGTTTTAAGCAAATATCCATCTTCTATGATCGAGCGCCACGTTACAAGGGAAAGACTAAATGGAATTATTGGCGACTTTGGAATTTTGCCGTCGATGGGATTACATCTTTTAGCTTAGTTCCCTTAAAAATTTGGAGCTATATGGGAGTCGTTTTATCGTTGTTGGCATTTTTCTATGCTGCTTTTCTCATCATTCGTACATTAATCTTGGGAATCGTCGTTCCCGGTTATGCTTCACTCATGGTAGTTAATCTTTTTCTCGGAGGTATACAACTCATTACGCTAGGTATCATCGGTGAGTATCTCGGTCGTGTCTATGAGGAAGTCAAACAACGCCCACTTTACTTAGTGCGTAACCGCTATGGTTTCAACCTAAATCATCAAGGTATTGAAAAAGGTGAATTTGTTAATCAAGAGGTATAAAGTAAATAAATATCATGAATAGCTTGCATTCAATCCTGGAGTAACCGACGATGGAGCCTAAAATATACAAAAAAATGGCAGCTCTCGAAGATTCGCACTGGTGGTTTGTGGCAAGGCGGAGAATTATTGACACGTTAATTACAAACCTTGTTCTACCAGACAATGCAGCGATTTTTGAAGCTGGCTGTGGTACTGGTGGTAATTTAGCGATGCTAGCTGGTCACGGTCAAGTGTACGCTATGGAGTTAGATGAAGCAGCACGTCATTTTGCCTGCGATCGCGGAGTGGGTAAGATCCTACCCGGACGCTTGCCAGATGACATTCCCTTTGGGGATCAAAGCTTCGACCTTATTGTATTATTAGATGTTTTAGAGCATTTGGATAAAGATACAGCTTCTTTGCAAGCACTGTACTCGATACTCAAGCCAGGTGGTTGGTTGTTAGTTACAGTACCCGCAAATCCTTGGATGTGGAGTCAGCATGACGAGAGTCACCACCATAAACGCCGATATGTACTACAGGGTTTACGCCATGTGGTTAGGAGTGCAGGTTACACGGTGCGTTATGTTAGTTACTTCAATACTCTGTTGTTCCCCTTGATTGCTGGAGTACGCATCCTTCAAAACGGGTTGGGTAGTGGACAAAAAGACAACTTAACCATGCCGTCGAAACAGGTTAATCAAGTGCTGACATTTTTATTTGCTAGTGAGCGTTATCTTATGGGTCGTGTATCGCTGCCGTTGGGCGTGTCACTTCTGCTCTTAGCTCAGAACGTTAAATAATCAACAAGTTTTTGATGAGTTACCGAACTAAATACTATGTTTTTAAATTTATTATCTGCTACTAAGTCTGTTTTAAAAAATGCTTATTTGAAAATTAATGCTGTAATCATTGTCTTGGCAGTAATAGGTTTATCAATAGTTGGTCATTATGGCATTTCATCAGATGAGGCAATAGAAATATCTATGGTTAAATGGAATTTTGAGTTAGTTACTCAAGGCAAGCCAATGCCAAATAAGCTAATGAAATACTATGGAACTGTATTTAATTTCACATCAGAAGTAGTTTTTCAAGCAAAAGAATTTTGGGATGATATAGGCATTAATAATTCTATTTTATCTTCAAGAAAAAGAAAAAAAAATATCAACAATTCTGATAAATTTTATGAAAGGATTAAAGTAAAGCACATTTGTACATTTTTGGTGTCTCTTATTACTTATGCTTCTGTAGCTGGGATTGTGGGAATATTGGCGGGTAGACAATATGCCTGGTTTGGTGCAGTTGTTCTAGCGCTTTTTCCAAGGTTTTGGGGACATAGCTTTTTTAACCCTAAAGATATCCCCTTTGCGGCAATGTTTACACTAGCTACTTTTCTAGGTGCTTGCTTAGTAGATTACTATCTTAAGGCAGATCAAAACAATATTAAATTAGGGATTAATCGTGTAACTCTTTATTCCCTTCTTTACGGAGTTTTAGTCGGTTTTGTCACTGGCACCAGAATCGGCGGATTCTTTTTATTATTTTTTGTCGTAATTGCTCATCTATTGGCAGTTTTAGTCAAGAAAAAAAATTATCGCAAGCTTTACCGATTCTGGAGTCTATATGGGTTAATGGTTATCAGTTGGATGACAACTATAACTATTATTCATCCAGCATCTTGGTCTAATCCAATCGGATGGTTCATTGAAACATTGAGATATCTTTCTAAGCATGGATGGAGTGGTACAGTTCTATTTGAAGGTCAATTTATATCCGCTCATCAACTACCGTGGTATTATTTACCCAAATGGTTTTTAATGACTATACCAGGAATTTTTATAATTATGTTTTTCCTGGGTTTATTGTTACTAATTATCAAGCTCAAAAAACTAAACGACACGCAAACAGTTTGTGTTGTTTTAGTTCTGTTGCAAATTTTCACCTTGCCAACTATCGCCATTCTCAGGCAATCTACTATTTACGATGGAGTGCGTCAATTTTTATTTGTTATCCCAGGAATTGCCGCCATTGCAGCGACTGCATTACTTTGGATTTACCAAAAGCTGCATAGAAAAAATTATAAAATATTTTTCGCCGTTCTAATTATAACCTTGTTCAGTCCTATTGTCTTTGACATGGTTAACTTACATCCTTACGAATATGTCTATTTTAACCGGATATCTGGAGGACTAGTCCAAGCAGATAATCGATATGAAACCGATTATTGGGGATTAAGTATGCGCGATGGAATGGAGTGGATCAATAATAATAGTATTGCTGGCGAAATAGTCGTATCGAGTAGTCAGTTACACTCATCCAAAACCTTTGCAAAACATAATATTAATGTTATTTCCCACGGCAAATTTAAGAAACTAGGAACTACCCAAGCTTTTTACTATATAGCTAGACCTCGATGGGATTTCCAAGAAAGATTTCCAGAGTGTCCCGTGGTTTATTCAGTCAACAGACAAGGTGTTCCATTGACAATTGTAAAAAAATGTGGATGATACGGATAAGAACCATTACCCAGTTTGTAGGTAATGACACCAACACGGCAAACTGTATCCTTACCCGAAATCCAACTGTCTTATCTAGAGTGGAATCAAGGTTCAGAACCCTTGTTACTGCTTCATGGTTTAGCGGATCACGCTTTAGTGTGGTCAAATTTAGGAGAGTATTTGGCTCAGACTTATCATATCATCGCTCCCGATATGCGGGGTCATGGGGAAAGTAGCAAGCCTGAAGATGATTATACCTTTGCCAGTGCGATCGCGGACTTGGAAGCCCTCCTGGATCACTTGGGATGGTCATCAGCCCATATTATCGGGCATTCCTGGACGGGTAAATTAGCCCCGATTTGGGCAAAACAGCATCCCCAACGGTTCCGCAGCATGATTTTAGTTGATCCAATCTTTATCTGGAAAATGCCCAGTCTGCTCAAGGTTACATTCCCTTTGTTATACCGTGTTTTACCGTTTCTCAAAGGGATGGGTCTATTTGAGAGTTATGAAGACGCCGAACAAAAAGTACGTCAGTTAAGTCAATATCAAGATTGGACACCTTTACAGCAGCAAGTTTTTCAAGCCAGTATTGAACAAAAACCCGATGGCTCTTGGGGGAGTAAGTTTACCGTTGCTGCCCGTGATGGTACGTTTGAGGATGTGATGCTCATCGCCGGATTAACAAGTCCGATTCATATCCCCACCCTGTTTGTGCAACCAGAAAAAGGGGTAAATCGCCAAGAATGGCAACTGAAACCCTATAAAACTTATTTAAGAAATTTACAAGTTTGTCAGGTTCCTGGTAATCATTGGCCCTTTTTAGTCGCGCCAGAGGAATTTAATCGAACAGTAGAAGCGTTTTTAGAGCAACATAGAGAAGCTACCGCTTAACCAGGATGCTCTTTATCTCTTCAATAGGAATACTCTTATTTTGTATTTTTATCAAATTATAGCCATTCAAACTATTACTCCCTTGAAAAGTGCGAAAAACACTGAGTGTGAGCAGTTTGGGCTGCCGTATGTCAGATATAGTTTCAATAGAGTTATGAACTGTCCCCATGACAAAACCTGCTCATTTGATGATTAAATCCCTATATCAGGCAATCAACCGTAGGGATATTTCAGCCGCTATAGATTGTATCGATGACGAGTGCATCTATGAGGATCTTAACTTTCCCCAACCCTTTCGCGGGAAAGCCGCCGTTCAGCAGCTTTTTGAAGAATCCTATCGAGGTGTACCCGATGACTTACTCTTTATTATTGATGATATTACGACAGGAGATTCATCTTCCACGGGTGTCCTTTGGCATGTTGAACTCGATGGTATTCCCTTTCCCAATGGACGAGGGGTCAGCTTTTATCGCCTGTCTGAAACCACGGGTAAGTTAGTTTTTGCCCGTGATGTGGTTGAACCGCCCATTAAACCCGGTAAAGTTGCATTCTGGATTATTCGCTTGGTTACTCCTCTGGTACGACGACTGCTGAAACGCCAGCCAGAAACCAGTGCTACTGCTAAATCAGAACAACCTCAGCCTGGGGTTGCGATCGCGTTGGCACTGTTGGCGATAGTCTATACTTATGTCCTCTTACTCTCTCCGCCGAATCAGCTTCTTCCCGGAGAACCAATTTGGGCAATTCAACCAGAAACCCTACAGGAAATTCTAGATGAGTCGCTAAATTTCTTCTTAATCTTACCGATTTTAAATGCGGTGGGCATTGATTACATGAAGTCCCCGACAGTTCACCCTACCCTGGAAGCACTCTTCAACTTTGCCGAAGCCTGGATATTTATGTTCCTCCCTTTGCTGTTACTTGACAAAAGGGGACGCCATTTACCTAAGGTTTTGATGTGGAGTGGGGCAATGTTCCTAACCAATGTTATTCTTACTCCTTATATGGCGCTACGTTATACCGTTCCCCGTTCTCAAGAAAAGGATGAACCTAAAAAAGGCTGGTTAGCTCGCCTTTTCGGATGGATAGGGCTGGTTGTGGGGACTTTAGCTATTGTATGGGGTTTTGTAGGAAGACCGGAGTTTGGAGATTTAGCACAGAGGGCGCATTATTTTAGGCAACTGCTGATGAGCAACCGAGTGGTTATTGCCTTTTGTGTTGATTTGGTGCTATTTTCCCTTTTTCAGGCTGTATTATTAACCGCCGTCATTCCCTCAGACAAAAAAGAGCGCTGGTTGCGATATGTCCCGTTTTGGGGATTGGCAGTTTGGCTGATTATCTGATTAGTCATTTGTCTTATGTCCAAGCTTTTTTGCCGCTCATTTAAGTGGCTGGGAGCGCAAAGCGTGTCAAAATAGATAGATGTAAAGAAATATGAATTCAAACCGATGGGAGAACAACTGAGTCAAGCGCTAGAACCTCTCGCTGCGTGGTTTCGCAGCATAGGCGTTCCTGAGCCGATTGTTCACTGGGGACATCCTGTCATGATGGGAATTGTGATAATTGTTCTCGGCAGTTTTGTCGCGTATATGGGATGGCGTAGTCGCCTAACAAAGGATGGGGAAGTGGCGGCGAAAAGTCGTGCATCTCACCGTCAGCTTGCACCGTTGATGTACCTGTTTATTGCGCTGGGTTATACCGGAGGAGTTCTTTCCTTGGTTATGCAGCATAAACCTATCTTTGAAAGTCCACATTTTTGGACAGGTTCTTTTGCCGTAATTTTGTTAGGAATTAACGCGCTAATCGCTTTAACGGGTTTTGGGGGTAACAAGAAGGAATTTTTTCGTACTGCTCATGCTTATTTAGGTAGTACGATTATGATCCTGCTCGTTGTTCACATTGTACTTGGTTTAAAACTGGGTCTTTCAATTTAAGGTAAGCCAGAGCCTAGGGGCGGGTTTTACTGATAACATGTTGGAAACAACTGATAACTTTATGAAACCCGCCCTTCTAATCAGTTCAGCGGAGAAGTTAGAGACGTTCCACCGGAACGTCTCTACAAAAGGGATAATTTGTTCAGGAATAGGTGATGACAACAGCTACGTTTGAACTAACCGAAAATCGGGTCATTCTGTCAAATATCAGTTGGCAAACATTTGAGCAGTTACTCACAGACTTAGGGGAAAATCGCTGCGCTCGTTTGGCTTACAATGACGGAGTATTAGAAATTATGACGCCCTTAGGACCTCATGAAAATAATAACCGCTTTATTGAAAGCTTAATTGGCGCGATCGCAGATGAACTAAATCTCAACCTCAAACGGTTTGGTTCTCTCACTCTGAAGCTAGAAAAACGAAAAAAAGGGGGAGAACCTGACTCCTGTTACTACATCCAAAATGAACCCAAGGTTAGACATAAACAAGAGATTGATTTGGCGAATGACCCGCCACCCGATCTAGTATTAGAAATTGACATGACCAGTGGTTCTATGGATAAACTGCCAATTTATGCCGCGATTGGTGTACCAGAACTGTGGCGTTATGATGGACGTAAACTCGATGTGTTTGTTTTATATCCAGAATCAATGAGTTATCAATCTGTGGAGAGAAGTCCGACGTTTCCCTGGCTACCGTTAGCAGCAATTCCTCAGTTTATTCGGCAAAGTTTAGCGGATGGAGAAACCGCAACATTACGGGCGTTTCGGAGTTGGGTGAGAGAACAGCAACCCGATTAGAGATAAAAGGCGATCGCGAATACTTAATAGGTTTAAATGTCGGTTTGTCATATTGTTGTCTTGTCGGGTGGGTTAGGCGAGATTTAATTAAGAAAACCAACCTTTTGATTTCCTATCCGCCGTAACCCACCAATCCATGATTGTAGAGACATCATCCTTGCGCCTCTACAATATTAATCACAAAAAAATAACTGTTGTATCGTTTTATTAAAACATCAGTCCCAAATGATTGAGAATAAGCGAGACTACATAAAATAGCACGAAAAGGGTGGTCAATCATGAAATCGTCTGGGTTGGGTTTCTGCTGCTTGTTTGCCCTTGTTTCTCTATGTCAAACGATTCTCTGTGGCGTGGCTTCACTGATGGGAGATTCCGCCGCCCTAGCTCAATCCATCACCCCAACCGCAGACGGTACGGGTACAATTGTCACACCGGATGGAAACCGCATCTATATTTCCGGCGGCAGTGTTTCTGGAGATGGGAGTAATCTCTTCCATAGTTTTGAGCAGTTTGGCTTAGATGCCAACCAAATTGCTAATTTTTTAGCTAATCCTAATTTAAACAATATCCTCGGTCGCGTCGTGGGTGGTGACGCCTCTGTAATTAACGGGTTGATTCAAGTCACTGGGGGCAATCCCAACCTATATTTAATCAATCCGGCTGGGATGATTTTTGGTGCAGATGCTAGATTAAACGTCCCAGGTGACTTTATCGCCACCACCGCCACAGGTATGGGTTTTGGCGATAACAATTGGTTTAATGCCATTGGCGCGAATGATTATCAGAACTTAGTCGGGACACCCAACCAATTTGCCTTTGATGTATCCGAGGCGGGAAGTATTGTCAATGCTGGCGAATTAGCGGTATCAGAAGGTAAAAATTTAACCCTACTCGCAGGAAATGTCATTAATACAGGGAAACTAACCGCACCAGGGGGAACCATTACCGTTGCAGCCGTTCCCGGTTCCAATTTAGTCAAGATTTCTCGCCTTGGGGGATTATTGTCTCTAGAAGTTGAACCCCCCAGAACGCCAGACGGGGAAGTGTTGCCAGTCAAACCTGGGGATTTAGCCGAATTATTAACGGGTTCGGGTGAAGAGGTTGATACAGGCGTCGAGGTTAACCAATCAGGCGATGTACAACTAGCAGATACTGGAGTAACTTTACCAAAAGAAACAGGAGTTGCGATTGTATCAGGTGAAATTAATGTTTCCGGGGCTGTAGGGGCGCACCGACGTGCGCCCTCATCCTCATCCTCAACTGGGGGTGAAATTAATGTAATTGGCAATAAGGTAGGTTTAATTGGCGCCAATATAGACGCATCAGGAAGCCATGGCGGGGGTACTATACGAATTGGTGGCGGTGAAAAAGGACTTGAACCGATTCCTAATGCTGATGTCACTTTTATTAGTGAAGACTCAAGGATTAACGCTGATGCTTTAGATGAGGGGAAAGGGGGGCGAACCATTGTCTGGTCAAATCAGACGACTCGTACTTATGGTCATATTAGCGCTAGAGGTGGGGCAATTGCTGGAAATGGAGGTTTTGTCGAAACCAGTAGTGCGGGATTCTTGGATGTTCCTTTCGCGCCCGATATCACAGCACCGACAGGAGATGGGGGAACTTGGTTAATTGACCCTTACAATATCACGATTAGTGATGGGACTAATAAAATTGGTGGCACTGCACCTAATTTTACGGCGGCGGCGAATGATTCCGTACTCAATATTACGACGCTCTTGAATGCCTTAACTATGGGTGATGTCACTCTGAATACAGGTACAGGAACAGGAACTCCTGCACAAGATGGAAATATCACTCTAGCAACTAACTTGGATTTCGACACCACGGGCGTTAGTCTCCTAACTTTGATAGCGGCTAACAATATCATCATCAACGGGCAGATATTTGATAGCGATACGACAAATACACCAGGGGATGGATTGGCTTTAGAGTTTCAGGCAGGGGGTGCTGTCGAACTCAATCAAAGTATTTCAACAGGAGGGTTTGACCTCACAATTACAGCAAATGGTGCGATTACTCAAACGGCTGGCACAACATTGGATATTGGTGGTGGTAGAACCCGGTTAGAAGCTGGTGCAGCAAATAACATCACCCTCAACAATGACGGCAATAACTTTAATGAAGTTTTAGTCAATAGTGCTAACAATGTCTCACTCAAAGATATCAATGAGATACAGCTAGGAACTTCCCTCACTACTCCAGCACCCCCACTTTTTAACATTTCTGGTACTCTTGACATCAACGCTAATGGCACTATCACCGACTTGGAGAATCTCACTGTTGCTGGTGTCACAACATTAAATGCCAATGGCAATGATATTACCTTAGATAATGCCAATAATTTCAGCACAGTAGTCGCCAATGGCGCAAATGTTACCCTTAACGACAGCAATGCTATTGACTTAGGCGCTTCGACTATTACTGGCACATTAGGTGTTACTGCCGGGGGTGAAATTACAGATAGTGGCGCTTTGAGTGTAGCTGGTGAAACCCGATTAAATGCCAATGGCAATATCATCTTAGATGATGCCAATAACTTCAGCACAGTAGCCGTCACCAGTGGCGCAAATGTTACCCTAAACGATACCGATGCTATTGATTTAGGCGCTTCGAGTATTTCTGGCACATTAGGTGTGACTGCTGTGGGTGCGATTACAGATAGTGGCGCTTTGAGTGTTACGGGTGGCACAACATTAAATGCCAATGGCAATAATATCACCTTAGATAATGCCAATAACTTCAGCACAGTAGCCGTCACCAGTGGCGCAAATGTTACCCTAAACGACAGCAATACTATTGATTTAGGCGCTTCGAGTATTTCTGGCACATTAGGTGTTACTGCCGGGGGTGAAATTACAGATAGTGGCGCTTTGATTGTAGCTGGTGAAACCCGATTAAATGCCAATGGCAATATCATCTTAGATGATGCCAATAACTTCAGCACAGTAGCCGTCACCAGTGGCGCAAATGTTACCCTAAACGATACCGATGCTATTGATTTAGGCGCTTCTACTATTACCGGCACATTAGGTGTTACTGCTGTGGGTGCGATTACAGATAGTGGC